>RFHT01000737.1 GCA_003696835.1 Bacteroidota bacterium | reverse complement strand
TGCTGCAACAGCGGCAACTGGCCACCGACTATGAAATGTCCTGGTCGATAGGGCTCAATTATACCTTTGGTTCGATTTACAACAATGTGGTAAATACCCGCCTTTAAAGCACTTACATAACCACAATGGCAGAGATGCGGGCACTTTTGGGGATTACAGCGGCATCCAGCACTTTGAAGGTGGAGTCCTGGTCCATGAAGGTGCCCGCAGCCCCTGAAGCCAGTTGGTTGGCTTCATCCCGAATTTGGTAAATGATCCCGCTGAGGGAAGGCACCTGCAGGCTGATGGTTTCATAATCCATCAGGCTGATCACTTCAAATTTGGCATCGGGATAGAGTTCAAACAAGCGCGAAACGGCTGTGCCTATTTTGATGTGATTCCCGGTTTCATACACGGGCGATTCGATGCGGATGCGGCTGATGGTGCTTTGGGAGAGCAAGCTGTCAATGGCATAAGCTGCTTCTACGGCCAAGCCTTCCAAAACCAGCTGCCCATTGTCTTCGGGCAAAATGATGCGGCGTTCCATCCACTTGAAGCCATCGCGTTGTACTACCTGATCCAATATCCGGGCGCCGGTCCAGGCCGAGCTGTCCATCTGATCGAACTGCAGGCCCAGGTAGGCATGCGGGATGCCCACTTCGCAAATGCGGTAGGACTGTGCCAGGCAGGCAGCATCTTCGGCCGACATGACCATGCCGTCCATATTGACCGAATCGGGGACAATATCCTGCTCAGGGGCCTGCTGCTGGGCTTCATTGCCACAGGCCAGTGCAAAAATCAGCAAGCATGGCATGAATATGCGCAAAGAAAGGGAGTACATCATGTTGAATCATCATTAAAACCTGGCGGGCTTCTCCTTCGAGGGCCTTGCCCACTAAAAAGAAGCCCGCCAGGGATTATACAAATTTCGTGCTCAAAGCTTAAATATCTCTTTGATCTGGTCCACCATATCGAGTTTCTCCCAGCTAAAGAAGGTAACTTTTCTGGCTTCAATGGTGCGTTCTTTCCGCTCTTTTACTCCCCCATTTTCATTCAGGGTGAGGTAGCGGGTTTCCACTTCGGCTTCATAGGGCTCGCGGCCCATGTGGCCATAAGCAGCGGTGGGGGAAAAAATGGGATTTTTCAGTCCCAGGCGTTCAATGATGGCTGCAGGCGTAAAGGAAATGTTTTCTGCAATTTTTTGGGCAATTTCATCATCGCTCAAATTTACCCGTGCCGTACCGTAGGTATTGACATTAATGGAAACGGGCTCGGCCACGCCTATGGCATAAGCCAGCTGCACCAGCACTTCGTCAGCCACTCCTGCAGCTACCAGGTTTTTGGCCAGGTGACGGCTGGCGTAAGCCGCGCTGCGGTCCACTTTGGAGGCATCTTTTCCGGAGAAGGCACCACCGCCGTGAGCCCCTTTTCCGCCATAGGTGTCCACAATGATTTTGCGGCCGGTAAGGCCGGCATCTCCATGCGGGCCGCCAATAACAAATTTGCCCGTGGGGTTGATGTGATAGGTGGTATCCACCAACAACTCGGCGGGAATGGCCCGGGGAATGACATGATTGATGATGTCCTCCCGAATTTTGTCCAGCATTTTGGCGTCGGCTTCGGCCTGGGCCTCCGGGCTGTCATTCGCCGGCTTGATAAACTCATCGTGTTGGGTAGAAACCACAACCGTATGCACGCGAAGGGGTTTGCCGTTGTCGTCGTACTCTATGGTCACCTGCGACTTGGAGTCGGGCCGAAGATAAGGCATGAGGTGAGACTCGTTTTTGCGTATATCGGCCAGGATCTTTACGATACGATGCGAAAAAGCCAGAGCCATAGGCATGTACTCAGGAGTTTCATTGGTGGCATAGCCAAACATCATCCCCTGGTCGCCGGCACCCTGGTCTTTTTGGCCTTGTTCGTCGGCCACCACACCCCGTGCAATATCAGCTGACTGCTCGTGCAGGGAAGACATGATGGCACAGGATGCAGCACTGAATTTGTAATCATCAGAGTTATATCCAATGCGGTCTATGGTTTTGCGTACAATCTCCTGCAAATCAATGTAAGCATTGGTGGAAATTTCTCCGGCCAATACTACCAGGCCGGTAGTTACAAGGGTTTCGCAGGCAACGCGGGAATGAGGATCCTGAATGAGCATGGCATCCAAAACGGCATCCGAAATTTGGTCAGCTACTTTGTCGGGATGCCCTTCTGATACAGATTCTGAGGTGAAAAGGTATGACATATATTTATTTTTATTTAGACCTACAAATTTGCATTCTACTCAAACAAAATACAAATATGTTTCTTTTCATATAGGTAATTAATTTGTTAGTCTTGTCTCAATATTTTACTTTTGCTGACCTTTTTGAACGGGCAAATGGCGAGAAGGAAAAAGCAAAAACAGGCAGAATTCAAGACATTTGAAAATTGTTTTGACCGGCAGGCAGCACTAAAGGGGCGCTGGCATGAACATTTTGGCAACAACAACCCCATATACCTGGAGCTCGGATGTGGCAAAGCCGCATTCAGCCTGGAGATGGCCAGGCGTTATCCCGGCCGCAACTTTGTGGGAATTGACCTCAAGGCCGACCGCCTGTGGTATGCTGCCAAGCTGGCCCTGGAACAAGGGTTGAACAATCTAGCCCTGCTGCAAATCAACCTACTTACTGTAGGTGAACATTTCGCTGACAATGAAGTGGACGAAATATGGATCACCTTTCCCGACCCATTTCCCAAAAAGCGGCAGGCCAAACACCGCATGATCAACCCCCAGTTTCTCAGGCTGTACGAGCTCATCCTCAGGCCCGGGGGCCGCTTTCACCTCAAAACAGACAACCTGGAATTGTTTCACTACACCCTGGAAATACTGGTTCGTCAGCCCCACCTGCAGCTTTGCAGCCTGAGCTTTGACCTGCACGAAGATGAGCTCATAGCGGAAGAAGCTAAAATAAAAACTGCTTATGAGGAGCAATTCCTCGCTATGGGCAAAAAAATCAACTACCTGAGCTGGAAAGTGAATGCTTAACCCCACTTTCTTGCTCTTTTCCAGTTTTTTTACTGTTTGGCGAAGCAGCCGGTGAAAGAATTTTATTCAGTATGCCTATGGTGATGAGGTAGGTGGGCTTAACTCCCATTTCGCCCAGGCTGCCAGAAGCCAGGGTGCTGCCACTGATGAGTGGATTGTCTGAGGCGTAATAAGCATAGCGCAATACCACGTCTCTGGAAATACTTTTGCGGATCATGGAAGCCGACTGAATGGCTTTCTGGTAGTGTGCCCCTTCCATTTCCAGCCCGATGGCATTCCAGGAGGAGTTGCAAAAATAGGAGAGTACATCACGGTTTTGCAGCGAAGTACCCAAAACCGTGATCATGGGACCTTCCAAAACATGTATGCCAGTATGTGCGAAATCTTCCTTTCGAAAATCGTTCTGAAACGGATAGTTATCCGCCGTACCCTCAAATATGTGTGCCGTGGGCACCATGATGTCTCCTTTTCCCCCCTGCAAAATTCCTGCTTTGCCCATAATGGAAATAGAGTGTACCTGCATTTTTCGTATGCCGCCAGAGGTTTTGTGGGGTTTGAGCAATTCATCCATAGTTTCGTAGGCCTGCTCACCAAAGGCATAGTCCATAACGATGAGAACGGGCCGGGCACTTCGGATAAAGGAGCTGTCAATCTGTAGATCTGGGTGCATAGAACGTACATCCAGCTTGGCTGTATCGATGATCTGAACGGTAATGTTGGTGCTGGAATGATCAGTGAGGGTGTACAGGCCCTGTTCACGTGCATATTGTTGTACCTGTTCCCTCAGGGTGGTATGTTCTTCTTTGCTGAGCCATTTTGCGATTTCAACCAGAGAAGTTTTTTTGTGTTTCGTTTTTTGCACCACTGGCCAGGCATAGAGGCAGTTCAGCACGCTGTGGAGGTTGGCACTGATGATGTGCAGGGGCCTGTTCATCAGCTCGTGTTCGGCCAGGTAATTCTTAATGCGATTTGCCCAGCGCTCACCGTAGATGTGATGCCCAATGCGGTTGCGCAGGGTGGGAGAGAAACTGATTTCCCGGTATTTTTTGTTCACTTCCTCTTCTATATCCAGCCTTCCCAGCCAGTATATCACGTGAAAAAGCCCATTGTTCTTGTCGGGATGGGCATCCAGGCGTTGGTATGCCCGGCGGGTTTCTTCCAGGGTGCGCCCCAGTATGGTGCTCAGATAGGTAAGGGCCAGTTCATGATTGTGCTCATCCAGTACGGCTTCACCCATCACGATTTTTTCCAGTTTTTTCCACTCCGCAATGGGTTGCCCATCTTCATCCATGATGTGGTTTTTGATTTTTTCGGCTTCCATGTACAGGAAGGTGAGGTGAGTGAGGATGTCATAAATCTCACTTCTGCCCCTGGTCACCTCTATAAACATGCGGTCTTCATCAATGCGGTAACAATTGCGCCGCCGGGCGTGTGGAATAATGACCTCAAAATTGGTTTCGCTAAACCCTTCTTCCGATATTAATCGTATAAACCTGCAGGATTCTATGCCTTTGGGCAAACGGTCAATTACATAGACCAGTCCCTCAAGCTCCACTTTTTCGGGATCTGCGATAGAGCCATATATTTCCGGGCTTAGGGTGCGCAGTGCGTCAGTAAGTACCTCCCCAGTAGCGCCCAGTTGGCGGTAAGAACCCCGGTTAAACAAGTGCCGCATTTCAATGTAGAGGCGTTCAATGGCTGCCCGCGATTCCCGTGCACGTGTGAGTTCGATGATATCTATGGCCATAAGTAACTATTTTTGAGACAAATATCTGACAATTCTTCTTAAAAATACGTGCTAATTTGATACAGTGCCGGAAAGCAGGCCCCTGGCAGGTGTTTTGAAAAACTCAATGATACAGATTTGATAATATTTCTCCACCAATTGCCTGCTTCATTTGGATTATTGACAATAAAAGCGGCATTTTTTTTTGAATTACTTAAAAAACTATTTCCTTTACAGCCTGAAACAAAGCTTAAAATTATGCAAAAATCAATTGCAATTTTGTGTGCCGGAGGGCCGGCACCGGGCATCAACACCGTCATCAGTACCATTGCCAAGGTGTTCCTGCGCGATGGATACCGTGTAATTGGCATCCATGAGGGGTACAAAAACCTCTTCAATGGCCAGGCCGAAACCGTCAACATCAATTTCCATTATGCCGACCGAATTTTCCCACGAGGGGGTTCTACCCTCAGAATGAGCCGCTACAAGCCCAAAGATGAGGAGTTTACCACTGATTTTTTTGTAAAAAACAATGTAAAACTGCTGGTAACCATAGGCGGAGATGATACGGCCTCTACTGCCAACCGCCTGACCAAATACCTGGCAAGCAACAACGTGAAGGTTCAAAATATTCACGTGCCCAAAACCATCGATAACGATATTCCCCTGCCAGGAAGAACGCCTACCTTTGGCTTCAACTCAGCCAAAAATGAAGGGGTGGTTATTGGCAATACGGTTTATGAAGATTCCCGTACCAGTGGAAACTGGTTCATCATGTCCACCATGGGCCGCTCTGCTGGCCACCTGGCTTTTGAGATCGGGGCCAGTTGCCATTTCCCCGTCATCATTATCCCGGAGATGTTTGACAAAACCGAAATCTCCTTTGAGAAGATTACCAACCTCATCATCTCCTCCATGATCAAGCGAAAAATTGATGGGGTAACCCATGGGGTAGCCATGGTAAGCGAGGGAGTGTTTCACTTCCTGAGTGCCGAGCAGATCAAAAACTCTGGTATAGAGTTTACTTATGACGAGCATGGCCACCCGGAGCTGGGAAACGTGAGCAAAGCCCATATTTTCAACATTCTGGTACAGAAAAAACTGAAACAACTGGGTATCTCTATTAAAAGCCGCCCGGTAGAAATGGGCTATGAGCTCAGATGCTGCCGCCCGGTGGCTTATGACCTTACCCTGTGTACATTGCTGGGCATGGGGGTGCGCAAGCTTTACCGGCAAGGGCTCACAGGTTGTATCGTTTCTACTACTTCCAAGGCCGATATTCAGCCCGTTTTTCTGCATGAGTTGGAAGACGAAAACGGAAAAATCCCCCCCAGGCCCGTGGATATCAACTCGGAGTTTGCCCGCATGGTATTCAACGACATGCACGTAC
Organism: Bacteroidota bacterium; assembly: GCA_003696835.1. Classification (GTDB taxonomy): domain Bacteria; phylum Bacteroidota; class Bacteroidia; order J057; family J057; genus J057. Next base: position 154 of record RFHT01000737.1, on the reverse strand, counting down.
TCACTGAGCTCGACTACGAAAAGGCAAAACAGTATCTTCCCAATCCGGAGGAATTTGATTTCTACAAAATTCTCAACTGGGAATTTGAGCCTTCTATGGTACGGGCCCATTGACAACTACCACAAGAAAGCCAACCCACGGGGTTGGCTTTCTT
>RFHT01000736.1 GCA_003696835.1 Bacteroidota bacterium | reverse complement strand
AGTGGTAGAAGAGACAATAGAACAAAAAATAGAACAAGGTCAACTTGACGACGACGACTTTTACAAGAAGCTGAATGAGGAAACAGGCGATGCGGTTCAGCCCTACCACAAATACATAGCCGTGGTAAACGCCGACGGTGATAATTTCGGAAAATATGTACAAAACCTGAAAGCCGACAAGCAGAAGCTGCGGGAATTTTCCGAAGAACTCATCAAATATGGCAAAAAGGCCAAAGACCTCATAGAGGCGTATGGAGGTGCATCTGTTTATATAGGCGGAGATGATTTGCTGTTTTTTGCGCCCGTGGTGTCGCGCGATACAGATGGGCAGCGGAAAACAATTTTTGACCTGATACGTGCGCTGGATAACTGCTTCTATGACCACTTTCCGCCTGATAGGACCCCACTCAGCCTGTCCTATGGGATCTCGTTTACCTATTACAAATACCCCCTCAATGAGGCCCTGCTGGAGTCCTACGGTTTGCTGCAGCAGGTGAAGGAAAATGGGACCCATCAGGACAAAAAGAAGCATCCCAACAAAAATGCCATCGCCTTCAAGGTGCTGAAACACAGCGGGCAGTTTTTTGAGGCGGTGATTGACAAGGCGAAGCCTGACAAACAAGCGGGCGAGTGGAAGTATCCGGGGGAAAGCCTATATCAGCAGTTTTCTGAGCTGGTATCGGGCGAGATAGAGAAGGAGGGGTTCATCAATTCCCTCACCCACAACATGGCCTTCTTCCAGGAATTGTTTGGGGAATTGCTGCTGAATGTGGTGGATGAAACGGAGGTTGAAAAAGGGGAGCATGCCATCGACCAGCTATTCGAAAACAACCTGAACGAAAGCATCCATAAGGAAGCCGCCAACAAGAAATTTATCCAACAGGTGGTGGCTTTCATCAAGACGGTATATGCTCATCTGAGAAAGGTGCCCGATGAAGCCTATACCGATGAGCAGGGAAATAGCACTCCCCATCAACTCAAAAGCGAAGATGCCCTGAAAATCATCTATTCCGCTCTGCGCTTTGTCCATTTTGTTAGAAGTACTAACCAAAACAAACCCAAGCAACATGTCTAAATACACTCATTTCATTAAGCTTACCCCCCTGGAGCAGTTTTGCTTTGGCGGAGAAAGCTTTGCCAGCAAGGAAGAAAAAGTGTTTTACTTTCAGCGCTCCCGGGAATTTCCGCAGCAAACCTCCCTGCTGGGGCTGCTGCGATACCAGTTGCTGCTGCAAAACGGCATGCTGGAGTTTCGCAACGGCAGGGAAACGCTTCGCCGCCAGTCCAATGGCAAAGCCGGCTTGCTGGTGGGCAGCAGGGGTTTTGACCCCTTACCGGAATACTGCCCGGCAAATTTTGGCGTCATCAGCCAGCTTTCGCCTGTGTTTATTACCCATAAAAGTCACCGCCACCTGTTGCCCTTTCCGGGGGTGAAAGCCTGGGCAGAAAAGAACATGCAGAATCACCAGCCCGTCTTTGAGCTAAGCAGGCAGGGAAAGGCCTGCCTGATGGGAGACGTAACACTGGCTGATGCCCGGCCCCTTTCGTTGCTGCATCACTACAGCCCCAAGCTTGGATTCGAACACGGATTCAGGGACAGTGACAGTGGGGAATTTGTATGCCATAAGGAGGTGTTTGTGGAAAATATGGAACCCCAAATCGGCATTTTCAAAGCCCACACCCTGGATCACCGGCGTAAAGCGGGAAGTCCGGAGCAGGAAGGCTTCTTCAAAATCCAGTACCAGCGACTGCAGCCGGGCTATGCCTTTGGCCTGTATGTACAGCTCTCCGACAGCGCCAGTTTTAGTAGCCAGCCTATGGTCATGTTTGGCAAGGAGCGCTCTCCCTTCCAGATGGAGGTGCAGGAGCTGAAAACGGACGAACGTACGCCTTTTGAAAGGCCGCTTCCTGAGCTTAAGGCAGGGGATTATCTGTGGCTGGCCTCCAGCGCCCGGCTCAATCCTCAACAGCTTTATGCCTTTTGTGAGGCAGTGCTGACCGAAGAAGAAAGCTTCAGGTGCATGGTGTCGGAGCTGAGCGAAACCTGCAATTACTATGGCCGCCCGGAAAAGCGAAGCGGTATGCAGCAACCCAACGGCAAGCTGCTGCTGAGCCAGCGCTACAACCTCATGAAGCGTGGAAGTGTACTGAAGCTAACCTCATCGCTTTCCGAAGCTCAGCGGAAACTCTTGTCTGATCCTGCTTTTCAACTCATTGGTTATAATCATTTTTTAACTGTAAAACCTCAATAATTCAATATCATGTTTTATACCACCAAACTTTACCGCATCACGGCCCTCACGCACATACATGTGGGGAGTGGACAACAGAACTACGGCATCATCGACAAACTGGTGCAGAAAGACCCCGTAAACGCCCTGCCCATGATTCACGGTTCCAGCCTCAAAGGAGCTTTGAGGGAGTTTTTTGTGCAAAAAGAAGGAAAAGACTCCAAGATAGTTGTCCACGTATTTGGCAAGGAAAACAAGGGCAACACGGAAAACAAGGGCAATGAGGATGGGGACCAGAACTCCGCCGGGCACTACCGCTTTTTCGATGCCCGCCTGCTGGCCCTGCCCGTGCGCACGGATAAGCTGCCTTATGTGCTGGCCAGTGCCCCAGCAGTGCTGAAAGACTTGAGCGATATGCTGAAAACCATGGGGCTGAAACTCAACGGCATGGTGGGCGATATTGCTCCGGCCCTGAAGCCGGTGGCCAGTGCCTCCCATTTTCTGAAAGAGCTGGAGAGTGATCCCATTTTGCTGGAAGACCTGGACAAACCGGCAGCCTACCATGCCAGCCTTCCGGGCGAAGCACTGGCCCAGCTCATTGCGGGGCAAGCTGTCCCAAATCTGGCCCTGCTCCCCGACAACATGCTGAAGGACCTCTGTGATGACAACCACCTGCCGGTGATTGCCCGCAACAGCCTGGAAAACGGCCGCAGCACCAACCTCTGGTATGAGCAGATTGTGCCCCGGCAGTCGGTATTTTATACCTTGGTGATGATGCCCCGGGACGACCAATATGCCTCGGTCTTTCACGAGACTCTCACAGCTGATGAACCCGTTCAGATCGGTGCCAATGCCAGCATAGGATATGGTTTTTGTAAAATTTCTGAAATCTCCACCCAAAACATCAAATCCTCATGAAAAGCCAACTCACCACCCTCATCCCCATGGCCATACAGGTCATAGAGGACGTAAACATCCCTTCCAATAAGCAGAAGCGGGAGGTTCCATCGGTGTACAACGGATATGTTTCTTCCCTGGGGGCCGGCATTGTGCAGGCTGGCCTGTTGCCTGCCGTGATCTTTTTTGAAAACTCCGAAGGAGAAGGGCAGAAGTACAAAGTTACACAGGCCATACGCTTGCTGATGGAAAGAGAAACAAAGGGGGAAAAATTTACCCCTTCGGATCTGAGTACCGACAATTACCGGCTGAGTGCCTACATACTTGACGAACGTGTTCAGAATGATGCCCGCTTTCTGAGAAAAGTAAGTACGATGGCGGTAGCCATCAAAATTGCCCTGAGAACCTTTAAAAAGATAGAATCATGAATGGTAATATAGGATGGAAGTATTACAAAGACTACTACCACGGATTTGATTTCAAACGGGCTGGTAAGGGAAATGATACCTACCAGGAAGATCATTTCAAACCCAAAAATGAAGCGATCAGGCAGTTATTGCTGCAAGACCAGCCAGCCGGGCTGTTGGGCTTAGGGTTCCAGGGTCTTTCTACCCTGGAGCTGGAAACCACCTATCCGGGTCTGATGAGCGGCACGGGTCTAAGCCACGAAACCAAGTCCATGGGGGAGTCCAAGCTGGGCTTTGCCTTTGATCATACCAGCGGCCTGCCTTACCTGCCCGCTTCAAGTGTAAAGGGCGTGCTGAGGTCTATGTTTCCGCAGCGCGTAAACCGTCAAAAAGCTCCTAAGCTGAAAGAGGGCCGGGAGCAGCGATACAAGCTGATGTATTACCTCCTGCAGCAAGCTACCCAATGGGATGAGCAAGGGCTAAAGCAGCGCCTGACAAGCTGGCTGGAGACCAGAGGCATAGAGGCCGGATACGCTTTTCAGCTGAAAGGGGAGGCCCTGGGCTTCATCGACCTGCTGGAGCTGGAAATGTTTGAAGGTATTCAGCCGGACCTGGTAGAAAAAAAGGAGGAACTGCTGCCCGAATTGTTGCCTCAAAGCGTGTATGCACGGGATATTTTCTTCGATGCCTACCCCGCAGAGAGCCGCAAACACGGAGGTAGGTTCGTCGATTTTGACTTTATCACCCCACATAAACATGAGGATGATGAAAACCTGGACCCCTTTGCCAATCCTACACCTATCAAGTTCCTCAAAGTGCTTCCGGCGGTGGTGTTCCGCTTTCAGTTTCGCTTAAAGGATGGTTTGCTTTCCGCCCATCAAAAGCTGGGGCTGATTCGTCAGATGCTCTTGTTTCATGGGGTGGGAGCCAAGACCAATGTGGGCTATGGGCAGCTGCAGCAGCCAGTGGAAATTCGCCGCTTTGAGGTAGGGGAATTGGTGGAGGCTACCATCACCAAAACCCTGAATGAAGACCGGTATATGGAGGAAACGGAGGTAGAGGTGCAGGTACATGAAACCGAAACCACTATCATGGTGAATGTGGGCAAGAAAAAAGCCAAACGACTTCAGAAAGACGAAGTGAAGCAATTTGAGATCAAAGAAATTGACAAAGATGGAAATATTATCCGACTTGTAATCAAATCATGACATGAATCAGCAATCGATCAACATCCCCACCCTCCACCTCCGTTTTTCTTTGCCGTTGCGGCCCCACCAGATTCCCCGCTGGCGGGGGGCGGTGGCGGAGGCTGCCGGCTGGGAGCACCATCTCT
>RFHT01000735.1 GCA_003696835.1 Bacteroidota bacterium | reverse complement strand
TCCTCCTTTTCAAGGAGGAGTTGGAGGTGGTTAATACAAACCATTGAAAATGAACAACTTACAGCAATTGTTTTTTTCATCTGAGGGTGCTGAATAGTTGCGAAATTCGTATTAAAGATAAACGATTGATAATCACGGCTTAATATCCCGAACTCACGTTAAACAAATTATTTCAGCATGAAAAACCTCATTTCCTTGTTATGGGTAGGTATGTGGGTGAGTGTTACGCTCCTCCACGCTCAAAAAACCCGCATTTTTAATGGCGAAAACCTCGACGGCTGGCGCATTTATGGTACGGAGAAGTGGTATGTGGAAGACGGCATACTGGTGTGCGAAAGTGGGCCCGATGAGGAATACGGCTATCTGGCTACAGAAAAATCCTACAAAGACATGGTGCTCACCCTGGAGTTTAAGCAGGAAGCCAATGGAAACAGCGGGGTGTTTTTCCGCTCTTCCATAGAAGGCACCAAAATTACCGGCTGGCAGGCCGAAGTGGCGCCTCCGGGCAATAATACCGGCGGTATCTATGAGTCTTATGGCCGGGGTTGGTTGGTCAAACCCGACCCCATTAAAGACCAGGCCCTTAAATTTGGGGAGTGGAACAAAATGAAGATACGCGTGAAGGGAAAACGCGTGACCACCTGGCTCAACGGCACCAAAATGGTGGACTTCAAAGATGACAAAATTGGAGAGGCCGAAGGAGCCATTGCCCTGCAAATCCATAGTGGCGGGGGCATCAAGGTGCGGTGGCGCAACATTGTGGTGAAAGAGTTGTAGGCATAGAACGGAGTACTTCTCAGTATGTCAGCCTCAGGCTGCCATATTTGCCCCGGATGTACACCTTGCTGCTGGGGTTGCCATTGCCAATTTTCCCCTTGTAAATGGAGATATTGCCTTCTTTGCGCTCCTGCAGCTGCGCAGGAGCCAGGCCTTCGCGTTTCATGCTGCCATATTCCATTTCCGCATCCAGTAAAAAGGTGCAGCCCTTCTCAAAGCGCAGGTGGATGGGGCTAAAGTTGCTTTCCAGCCGTATGCTGGTAAAATTGGGGGACACCCGCTCTACCTTAAAGCCGGGCGCATATTTCACCTGCATGTTCAGGCTTGTATTGAGTTTTCCCACCGAAAAGAGCGTAGAGTTGAAGTCGCCTGAAACCAAATCGGCCTCATCGATTTCCAGTTTTCCCATTTTGCCCGAAAAACTCAGCCTCCCCACTTTGCCAATGTGCACACTGGAGGTATTGGTTTTGAGGTTGAGAGACGCAGCTTCCCCTATGTACAATCCCTGCCCAAAGGCGTAGTCCACATCTCCCCCGCCAATATAGGCAATGTCCGAATCGCCGAAAGAAAGCTTCAGGGCATTGTTGTTCCCGTCCAGCTTCTCGGCTATCAGCTTTCCGTAGCTCAGTTCAACATCCACATTAGCCCCGCGCTCACTCAAATATACGTCGCCAAATTTATTTTCTATTTCCAGAGGATTATTGCGGGGCATATACACCTCGTAGGAAACATTTACCTCCGAAGAAAGGCGCACCAGCTGAGGCAGGATTTCCTTTTCGGGCAAAATGGTTTCCAGCTGAGTTTTCTGCCCCAGTATGCGTTCCCGTATCACCACTTCATCCAGCCGCTTTTCGGCATCCTGCCGGTTGCGGGCTTTGGAGCGTATGGTAATTTTTACCAACACCTGGGGTTTTTCCCAGCTGTTGACATGTACCTTACCATACTGGTTTTTGATCTCCAGCACCTGGTCACGGCTAAAGCGGTATTGCTTTTCCATGGTTTCGCTCAGCTCCACCTGCCCCAGTACGGGCCGGGCTGTAGCCAGCAAAAGCAGGATCAACCAGAAAAACGGCTTGCCAGTTATATTATAAGCTTGTCTGATGTTCATGCTGCATAGACTTTATCTGTTCCAAAATCATGAGTTGCTGGCTCAGCACCTCCATTTGCAGGCTCAGGTTCTGAATCATGGCATTGATCACAATTTGAGCGTCCTCCGTGCTCAGCAACTCCTTTTGCAACTCCTTATATTGTTTGGCCAGTTCCTCCAGTTGATCAAACATACTGTCATCAATGGAAATACCAGCGGCTTTGTATGCCTGTATTTGTGCTTTTTGGTTGGAAATCATGGTAGAATAATAGGCCTCTACCTCTGCCAGTTCGGGAGGATAGAGCTCCTGAGGCTGCACCACCGGCTGCTCCTGGGCAGCTACGGGCACCGTAGCAGCCGCAAAGGGCTTCCACAGCCACAAGGCCAGACCAATGCCCATCATCAGGGCCAGACTGGCAGCTATTTTCCAGAAGGAAAAGGTGCGCCCCCTGCCGGAAGCAGACGCATAAAGCTCTTTGTCGATTCTTTCCCACAAGCGGTCGTCAGGCTCATATACATCCAGTTCCTGCTTTCTTTCCAGTATGTATTTTTCCAGCGGGTCTCTCATTATAATTGCTGGCTTAATAGTTGACGTAATTTTTTCTTCGCCCGGCTGTACTGCGACTTGGAGGTAGCCTCTGAAATGCCCAGTATATGGCCAATTTCCTGATGATCATACCCCTCCAGCAAGTACAAACAAAATACCATACGGTATCCTTCGGGCAATAAATCTATGGCTTTGCGGATCTGCTCCATGCTCATGCCGCTCTGGTGCAGCTCAAACTCATCGGCCGCGGGCCCCTCGGCCAGCTCCTTGTGCCGGTCTTCTACTTCCACAAACTCCAGCTTTCGCTTTTTTACGTGGTTGATGGCAGTGTTGATCACAATTCGCTTCAACCAGGCACCAAAAGTGGAGTCTCCTTTGAAGCTGTTGATGTTTTTAAATGCCCGCACAAATGCTTCCTGCAACACATCCTCAGCTTCCATATAATCTCTCGTGATACGCATGGCAGAGTTAAACATCGCTTTCGAGTATAGCCGGTACAGCTCATATTGAGCCTTTCTGTCACTTTGCCTACAGCGTGCTACCAGCGACTCATGTATGTCGATAACAGATCCCAAGCCTGTTTTTCATTCGGTTTAATGACAATGAGGTACAACAAAGGTTGCACCCCGCTCCTTTTTTCACCAAGAAGCTTCCACTATCCAAACGGCCCTGCCTATCCGAAGTTACACCTCCCACCAGAGAAAAACATTTGACTATCCCAACATTTTTTATGAACTTTACGTGTTATTACAATCATATTGGATCGCTTCCAATATAAAGGAGAAGTTTACGTACTTTACAATAGCGCTTGTGAACCTTGTTACGGGCCGGGTTAATGAACACTCATCTCCTGATGAACTTTTTCCTTTCTTTTCACGTCTGATTTTTACCTTTGATCCACTGGGCAAGCGCGCCCGGGATACGTGAAAATTTTGTGTTTGTGAATAATTTTTTTACACATGATGAAATATAAAATATCAAACAACCCCCTGATTCTGAGGGAGTATGGCAGGAATATCCAGGCTATGGTGGAATATGCCAAAACAATTGAAGACCGCCAAAAACGCAACAAACTAGCTTATGAAATTGTACAAATCATGAGCAACCTCAATCCCCAGCTCAAAGAAATTCCCGACTACAAACAAAAACTCTGGGACCACCTCTTTATCATCAGTGGCTTTGACCTGGATGTGGATGCGCCTTATCCCATGCCCGAGCCCGAGGCCATTCTTGGCCGTCCCACCGAAAAAATGCCCTATTATACCGGCAGGCCCAGGTACCGGCAGTACGGCTGGAATGTAGAGCTCATGATCCAGGAAGCCATCAAAATGCCCGAAGGCCCCCAAAAAGACGCATACATCAACCAGATTGCCAATACCATGAAAATGTTTTTGCGGAGCATGGACCGTGAAACCACCCCCGAAGAGGTCATTGCCGAGCACATCAACGAAATTTCCAAAGGAAAACTGCACGTCAGCGGCGAAAACCTCACCTTTACCAAATCTACCCTCAACTACAAACACAGCCGCCCCACAAACGGGCACAGTAACAACAATAACAAAAAAAGCCGCAAGAAGAAAAGCCACAAAAACAGAAGAAAACGTTACTAACCTTTATCGCTACTGACCGAATACATGGACTATTTTGAAGTTGAAGGGGGACACTCGCTGCGTGGGGAGATCACTCCCCAGGGGGCCAAAAACGAAGCCCTGCAAATACTGTGCGCCACCCTGCTCACTCCTTCTCCCGTCACCATCAGCAACATCCCCGATATAGTAGATGTCAACCACCTCATTGACATACTTCGGGATATGGGAGTAAAGGTGCAGCCCCAGGCGCCCGGCACCTACACCTTTTGCGCAGCAGAAATTGACGTAAATTACGTGGCTTCTGAGCTGTTCTGGCAAAAAGCCCGCAGGCTGCGGGGTTCCATCATGCTGGTGGGCCCCATGCTGGCCCGCTTTGGCCAGGCATTTATTTCCAAGCCCGGAGGCGACAAAATCGGCCGCCGCCGGCTCGACACCCACTTCTGGGGCATGCAGCAGCTCGGCGCCACCTTTGAGTACGAGCAGGGCATTTACAAAGTATCGGCCCCCGGCCGCCTCAAGGGCACCTACATGCTGCTGGACGAAGCATCCGTTACCGGTACTGCCAACATCGTGATGGCTGCCTCCCTGGCCCAGGGCACCACCACCATCTACAATGCCGCCTGCGAACCCTACATCCAGCAGCTCTGCGGTATGCTCAACCGCATGGGGGCCAAAATAAGCGGCATAGGCAGCAACCTGCTCACCATAGAAGGCGTGGATGCCCTCCAGGGTACCCGCCACCGCATGCTCTCCGATATGATAGAAGTAGGCAGCTTCATCGGTATGGCTGCCATGACCCAAAGCGAGCTCACCATCAAAAATGCCAACGTCAGCCAGCTGGGCCTCATTCCCGAAACCTTCAGAAGAATGGGGGTGAAACTGGAAATTCGCGGCGACGATATCTACGTTCCGCAGCAGGATCTATGTGAAATCGAAACCTTCATAGACGGTAGCATTCTCACCGTATCCGACCACACCTGGCCGGGTCTTACCCCCGACCTGCTCAGCGTGATACTGGTGCTGGCCACCCAGTGCAAAGGCGCGGTGCTCATTCACCAAAAGATGTTTGAAAGCCGCCTCTTTTTTGTGGATAAACTCATTGATATGGGGGCCAAAATCATTTTGTGCGATCCCCACCGGGCCACCGTCATCGGCCTGGAGCGGCAGGTGCCCCTGCGCGGCATCTCCATGACCAGCCCCGATATACGGGCAGGCGTGGCCCTGCTCATTGCCGCCATGTCGGCCGAAGGTACCTCCCGCATCTACAACATTGAGCAAATTGACCGCGGCTACCAGCACATTGAGCATCGCCTCAATGCCCTGGGCGCTCACATCCAACGTTTGCGCTGATGTCGCGTATGTGATAATTACAGCCAAAATTCCGCTGTATGTTTGTATAAATCAATTAACTTAGCTTCAGCATTTTACAAAATAGATCAAGATGAAAACAGCAAATAAAATGAAACATTCATTATGGATATTCGCCCTGGCAGCCCTGGCAGTTTCCTTTGGCTTTATGCTCAAGCCCGCTCCCACGGCTGCCCAGCCCCAAATCAACTGGGTCTCCATAGAAGAAGCCGCTAAACTGGCCCAGCAGGATGGCAAAAAAATCCTCATAGATGTCTATACAGACTGGTGCGGATGGTGTAAAAAAATGGACAAGGCCACCTATGCCAATGCCGAAGTGGCCAATTACATCAATGCCAACTTTCACGCGGTGAAGTTTAATGCCGAACAACGGGAAGAAGTGGTACTCAAAGGAAAGACTTTTAAGTA
>RFHT01000734.1 GCA_003696835.1 Bacteroidota bacterium | reverse complement strand
TCCTCCTTTTCAAGGAGGAGTTGGAGGTGGTTAATACAAGTCATTGAAAATGAATAACTTACAACAATTTTTATTGTTTTTTTTCACCCTGAGAGTGCTGAATAGTTGCGAAATTCGTATCAAAGATAAACGATTGATAATCAGGGCTTAATATCCCGAACTCACGTTATATTAACTCGTATAAACAGCACAAACCGCCCAGTACTGGCCAACCAAAAACCCAAGTAAGATTTGCCAAAAAAACTAAAGTTGCTGGCTAAGGACGTATAGGCCAAAATGGATCTCCCCTCACAGCGCCTGACTGCTTGTGAAACTGGGTCATGTTTGAAAAATCAGTTTTTCTCTGGCAAACTCAATTTTCAATGGCTGCTTTTTGTCTGCATGGAGCGATTTTTATCCATAGCACCCGGATAGTGATAATTTTCGAACACAGCCTAAGGCCTAAAAAGGGGAGACGCTTATGGCTGCTCATAACGTCGAACCAATTCCTGCAGGGCTTCGAGGCGTGCCTGGTGTTGTTGTTTCGCTTCCAGAACGGAGGGAGGAGCAGCCCGTTCGGCGCAGTCATGGGCACTGCAGCGTTCGCAGGTTTCGCCCACCTTGCGCCTGGGCAGCTGCGGGTTTTCAAGAAAGCGAATCAGTTGCTGGCTTTTCTCATTGAGCAGGATCCCTATGGATACGCTGCTTAAGGTAGCCGGGGTCGGATACATGGAGCGAGCCATGGTCAGGACCCAGTAGCGGTTGGGGCTGTCTATGTAGTCCGAAATCTGAGAATCGCAGAGGTAGCCCTCCTGCCGTTGGTTTTGCATAGCATGCAGTACTTGTAAAGACACCCAGCGGCGGCAATAATGCTCGTGCAAAGCCGTAGCATGCGGATTGTGTAGCTGCCCCAGGTGCATCTCTTTGGTGAGGCGCACTTCTTGAGAGGAGGTGTCGGTGCCAAAGCGCAGGAAAAACAACTCTTGTAAGCCCAAAAAGTGCGGGAGCAGACTGGTGAAGCGATGCAGCAAGGTTTCGGGTGTTACCACATAGCGCTCAAGCAATGCCAGCCAGGCAGCGGGCTGCCATTCGGGCCCCTTAAACAGCTTTTCTATCGAAGGGAGCAAGTCGGCAGCCGGCAGCAGCAAGGCGCCTGCAAAATAAGAAGCCTTAAAATTGTTCAATACCTCTTCAAAAGAGCTCACGGTGACCCAGGAAAAAGTGTAGGGGCGGGGCGAGAGTGCCAAATGAGCAAAGCCCAGTTCGCGTGCCAGCACAAAACGCCGTTGAGCTTTTGACAAATGGCGATTGATGAGCAGCAGGCGTTTTTGGGGGAGATATACCGAACGTAAGGCATGCAGGGCTTCAGGTTGAAAGTCTTCGTAGCGGGTGCTTATGCCAAAGTGTTCCTCTAACATACTTGACAGGGTATGGCTGTCCGCTTGTCGTTCCAAGAGGTATTGTGCGCTAAAGTCGGCAGCTACTTCTTCCAAATCCTCGAAATAATTGTTGTGCATTTCTTGATAGGAGCGCAGCACCGAGAAGAAAAACTGCTCTACCTGCATGTCATAGTTGCGGCTGATTTCGATCAGCGTACTTACAAATGCGCTCAACTTGGCTGGCGCATCAGCCAACAACTCTATGAGCTTGGCTCTGTCGATGCCCAGCACATCCAGGGGCAATTCCTGTAATAAATTGGACTGTAGCAATTCGGTCAGAGGAGCCAGCTTGGGATGCAGCTGTAGCGATACCAGCCAGTCGTAGCTAACGTCTAAACCTTCGGCTAAAGCAGCAATTTTATTGGTTTTAGGATATTTCTTGCCTTTCTCTATCTCGTTCAGATAAGACACCGAAATGCCGGTTCGTTGTGAAAGAGCTTGCAAGGACAGGCCTTTCTCCTGGCGCAGCTGCCGCAGTTTCAGTCCAAAGGTTAAGCGAATATTTTGTTCATGCAGGGCCATAGGCTCGTTTTATGCTGCTATCAATTGGTTTTCCCATTTCTTACACAAATTAAGGCAGAGCGCGTGTCTTTTGCCTGCTGATAGCTTGCACAAAGTAAAGAAGTTTTTGCGAAAAAGTAAATTTAGCGAATTTTCGCTAAATCTGCTGATTTCGCTTGACTTTTACTTTTCGCTTTTCTACCTTTGGGTTATTGAATGCAGCTATCATCATTAAAAACACTGAAGCATGTCCACATTTATGATTACCGAAAGCGCTCGCATCACTGCTCCCTTGCATGAGCGCTACGGGGAAATACTTACCCCTGAAGCCTTGCGTTTTGTGGCCCACCTGCACCAAACCTTCAACGCCAGGCGCAAAGCCCTCCTGGCTGAGCGGGAGGTGCGTTTCAAAGCCATCAGCGAAGGTCAAGCTCTTACCTTCCCCAAAGAAATGCAGCAAATCAGAGGGGGCCACTGGCAAGTAGCCCCTATCCCCCAAGACCTGCAGGACCGCCGCGTGGAAATCACCGGTCCGGTAAACCGCAAGATGGTGATCAATGCCCTCAACTCGGGTGCCAGGGTATTTATGGCTGACTTCGAAGATGCCAATTCGCCAACCTGGGCCAACTGTGTGGAAGGGCAAATAAACTTATATGATGCCATCCGTCGTCAGATTGACTTCACGGCGCCTAAGGGCAAGCAGTACCGGCTCAAGGAGGAGACCGCTGTGTTGAAGGTGCGCCCCAGAGGGTGGCATTTGCCCGAAAAACATGTGCTGATTCATGATGAGCCCGTGTCGGCTTCTCTGTTTGACTTTGGTTTGTATTTCTTCCACAACGCCAAAGAGTTGCTGGCGCGGGGCTCCGGGCCTTACTTTTACCTGCCCAAATTAGAAAGCTATCAGGAGGCTGCGTTGTGGAATGAGGTTTTTGTGGAGGCGCAGCTGTATGTGGGTATCCCCAGAGGAACGATCAAAGCGACCGTGTTGATAGAAACCATCACGGCAGCTTTTGAAATGGAAGAGATTATTTACGCCCTGCGCGAACATTTAGCCGGACTGAATGCCGGACGTTGGGATTATATCTTCAGTGCTATCAAGAAATTCAGAAACCGGCCGGAAGTGCTTTTTCCCGACCGTGCACAGCTGAGCATGCGTGTGCCTTTTATGCGCGCTTATGCCATGCGGGTGGTACAGGCCTGCCATTTGCATGGGGCACACGCCATTGGAGGAATGTCGGCTTTTATTCCCAGCCGCAAAGATGAAGAAGTGAATCGACGGGCATGCGATAAGGTATATAAAGACAAAGCCCTTGAAGCGCACACCGGCTATGATGGCACCTGGGTGGCACATCCCGACCTGGTACCGCTTGCCATGCGTGCTTTCGATGAGGTGCTCAATGGCAGGGTGCATCAGAAGGAGGAAAAACACTCGGCTGCTTATGTCGTCACCGCAAAAGACCTGACCAACTTCCATGTAGCAGGTGGCAAAATCACCGAACAGGGGGTACGCACCAACATGAATGTGGGGATTCTCTACATCGAGTCGTGGTTGCAGGGAGTAGGGGCGGCTGCGCTCTACCACCTCATGGAAGATGCTGCTACTGCTGAAATATCGCGTGCGCAACTGTGGCAATGGATGCACAACCCCCATGCTTTGTGGGAAGACGGCCGTCACCTTACACCGGCGCTTTACGCCCGCCTCAAAGCCGAAGAGATAGAAAAGATCAAACAGCTGCTGGGGGCAGAGCGCGTAGCTACCGGAAAGCTGCAGCAGGCAATTGACTTATTTGACCGCCTGGTTTTAGATAAAGACTTTATCGACTTCCTGACCTTGCCGGCTTATGAGCTGCTGGACTAACATTTTGAACTGAACCTCATTTTAAATACATAAAATCTTGAACCGCTATGAACAAGCAAGAAAGAATTGCTCAATTGCTCAATGATTGGAACGCCAATCCGCGTTGGAAAGGCATTGAACGCCCTTATACCGCCGAAAAGGTAGTGTCTTTGAGTGGAAGTGTACAGATCGCATATACATTGGCAAAATGCGGCGCCAACAAGCTGTGGAAGCTGCTACACTCCGGGCATGTTGTAACGGGCCTGGGAGCACTTACGGGCAACCAGGCTGTGCAGGAAACACAGGCAGGGCTGAACGCCATTTACGTCAGTGGCTGGCAGGTAGCCGCCGATGCCAACCTTGCCAGTGAGATGTACCCCGACCAAAGTCTTTATCCTGCCAACAGTGTGCCTATGTTGGTGAAGCGCATCAACAATGCGTTTATGCGTGCAGACCAGCTGCAAACCCTCTCAGGCGAAGGCAATATTGACTATTTTCTGCCCATCGTGGCAGATGCCGAAGCCGGCTTTGGAGGGAACCTGAATGCTTTTGAGCTGATGAAAATGATGATTGAAGCCGGTGCTGCCGGGGTACACTTTGAAGACCAGTTGTCGTCTGCCAAAAAATGTGGTCACCTGGGAGGGAAAGTATTGGTGCCCACCCAAGAAGCCATACAAAAGCTCGTAGCTGCCCGCCTGGCTTCAGACATTTGTGGAGTACCTACCGTTTTGATTGCCCGCACCGATGCCGATGCTGCAAACTTGATTACCAGCGACATTGATCCGCGCGACCATCCCTTCATTACCGGCCAGCGCAGCGCCGAAGGTTTTTATTATGTAAAAAATGGCATTGAGCAAGCCATAGCCCGCGCTTTGGCTTATGCTCCCTACGCCGACTTGCTGTGGATGGAGACTTCCCACCCCGACCTGGGCGAGGCGCATGAGTTTGCACAAGCCATTCATGAAAAATATCCGGATAAGCTGTTGGCCTACAACTGCTCGCCTTCCTTCAACTGGGCAGCCAGGCTGTCTGAAGCGGAGATGGCAAGCTTCCGTGAAAAATTAGCCGGGATGGGATACAAGTTCCAGTTCATCACTTTGGCCGGTTTCCATGCGCTCAACACGGCCATGTTCGAGCTGGCACTGGCATACAAGCAACACGGTATGTTGGGGTACTCGCAGCTGCAGCAGCGCGAGTTTGCGCTGCAAGAAAAAGGCTTCAAAGCAGTGAAGCACCAGAGCTTTGTGGGGGTGCCTTACTTCGACGCCATACAGCAGACCGTAACCGGCGGGTTGGCTTCCACCCTGGCCTTCAAAGGCTCTACCGAAGAAGAGCAATTCTAAGTATTGATCAAAACGCTTTCAACTCCATACAAGGAGAGATGGGTACGAGATGGGTTCCAAAAAGGCAGCCGCTGTTATGGGCTGTCTTTTTGTTTTGGATAGACCCTGAGCAATACGGCCTGCAATAGAGTTGGGAGAAGGCCCTGTGATCTGTTCACCATCTTCCCGTTTAGGGGAAGTAACTCCCGCAATTACACCTTCAAATCGTGGTAAGCCTCAAGGCAAAACTGCATGCACTCGCGTATGTAAGTTTCGGAGAAGTCGAAGCGGATGTGAGCCGTTTCGTAAATTTGGGGAATGGGGCGGGTGTAGCCCAGCCTGAGGGCATTGAGGTAGCCTTCGAGCCCTTGTTGGGGGTCTTGCCTGAAATTGCGCCAGATGGCGATGGCGCCGAGCTGGGCAATGGCGTACTCAATGTAGTAAAAAGGCACATCGAAGATGTGGCCCTGCTTGAGCCAGAGGCCGGCTTTGTAGGGTTCGTAGCCCTCCCAGTTGACCACATCGCCATGAAAGCGGCGGTGCAGCTCCAGCCACTTGTGGCTGCGCTGCTCGCGGCTGTGGTGGGGGTGGTCGTACACCCATTGCTGGAAGGCATCGACTGTGGCGATCCAGGGCAGGATGATGAGGCAGCGCATGAGCTGCTCCTTTTGCGCGCGCAGGCGCTCGGCCTGGTCGGGATAAAAGATGCCGTAGTGGTCCAGGCTGAGGAGCTCCATGCTCATGGCAGCGAGCTCGGCCACCTCTGAGGGGGTATTTTTGAGCACATTGAGGCCGATGTCCAGGGTGAGGAAGGCGTGTATGGCATGCCCGCTTTCGTGCAGCATGGTGGTCACGTCGCTCTGGGTGCCGGTGGCATTCATAAAAATAAAGGGCACCCCTACTTCCATGAGGGGGTAGTTGTAGCCTCCCGGGGCCTTGCCCACGCGGCTTTCGAGGTCGAGGTAGCCCATGCGGTCCATCAGGGCGATCATTTCGCCCAGTTCGGGCCTGAGGGCCGAAAGCAGGCTGATGGTTTTGCTCACCAGCTCATCCGCCCCTGTGAAGGGGCGCAGGGGCGTATCGCCAAACATGCCCACATTGAGGTCCCAGGGCCGCAGCTCGTCCAGACCCAGCCGCTGCTTGCGCTCCTGCATAATGGCTTCATACACGGGCCGCACAGCCTTTTCTACCGCATCGTGAAAAGCCAGGGTATCCTCCTGGCTGTAGTCAAAGCGGCCACGGCTCAAAAACTTGTAGGCCGTATAGGTATCAAAACCCGCGTTTTGGCCCACCTGGTGCCGGATGGCTACCAACTGGTCAAAAATATCCTCCAGCTTGTCGGCGTCCTGTGTTCTGCGTGCCCATACTTTTTCCCATATCGCCTTGCGCAACTGGCGGTCCTGCGACTCCATGAGCTTGCCCGCCTGCTGGAAAGTGAGCGTTTTGCCCTCGTGCTCAATGCTCATCACACTGGTGAGGGCACTGTATTGCTGGGCAATGGTCTGGTCTTCGGTGAGCAGAGGGATGTTTTCTTCCCGGAAAAGCTCAATGTCTTTTTTCACCGAGCGGATGTAGGTTTGGTAGCGGGCGGGGTCCAGCTGGTCGAAATAAGGGTTGGCGACCAGCTTGCGGTTCAGCGCATCCTCAAATATGGATATATGCGGAAGAATTTCCTGTATGAAATACTGGTAGCGCTCCACCAGGCTTTCGTCCTGGGTGTTGCAGGTCATGCGGATATAGCGCCAGGCCAGCTCTTCCTGTACAATGGCGTCCAGCTCATTTACCTGATACAAAAAAGCTTCCAGCTCCTCCACCGAAGCCGGCTCCTGGCTCAGCAAAAAGTCCACATAGGGCTTGAGGCTTTCCCAGTCGGTAATTTCAAAGTCTTTGGGGATGTACGAGCGTCTGGATTTGTAGTCAGAAATTCCCAATGTCTGCTGCATCATTCGCTAAAGTATTTTGGCAAAGTTAACAAAAAAAACTGGCAAGCTATTTGCCTGCCAGCTCTCTTTTAAGCTTTCCAACTGGAAAGTGCTAAACGTGCTTTTCCCTAACACATCACAAATATGCACAAGCTATGCATGCATGCTATGGACAATTTTGCTCAAAAGTAACATTGAAACGGGGGGAAAACCGGCCAGCTAAAAGCACCGTGGTACAGGCAGTATTTTTTGCCGGAAAATACGAGAATGACACATTTTTAATGCAAGGTGTTCATTATCAGCATTTTAACAAAGAATGTTGATGGCTGTGCCGGTATTTCTTATCCAAAAAAAATGAACAATCTCTGCCCGGAAATTGAATTTATAGGTAAATAATGCTAATATCAGGGAGCATAAAAAAATGTATTGAATTTTGGATAGGGTCAAGAAAATATTTCAATCTTTATCGAAAACCGAGCTACGCTACCTCAAAAATTACCTCACAGCTTTTCACAGCAAAGGCAAAAACAAGGCGCTGGAGATGCTGGAGATCCTGGAGAAG
>RFHT01000733.1 GCA_003696835.1 Bacteroidota bacterium | reverse complement strand
TCGTACAGACGCTCAACCGGCACTTCGTGCCAGGCCAGTTCTGTGCCATCGCTGCCAGAGACTTCGCCATCTTCCACCAAAATCTCTGCGGGCAAAGACTCCACCGCTTCATAGCCCGTTTCTGTGGCGCGCACAAAGCTCATGTCTCCGGCGCCCACCACCAGCTTGGTAGAAGCCGGAGTTTTCCAAACGCCCGTACTCAAAATCACCAGGGCTGTAATGGAGCAAATAATGAGGGTATCAATGAAGGGTTCCAGCAGGGCCACTACCCCTTCCGATACCGGTTCATCGGTTTTGGCGGCCGAGTGGGCAATGGGTGCCGAGCCCTGGCCCGCCTCGTTGGAAAACAAGCCCCTGCGTACCCCCCAGAGCATGGTTTGGATAAACACCCCTATGCCCGTACCGGCCACACCAGCCGTAGGGTTAAAGGCTTCGGTAAAAATGGAAGCGAAAGCAGGAATGACCCCGGAGTAGTTAATGATCAGAATCACCAGGCCACCCACCACATATATGGCTGCCATAGCCGGAGCCAATATGCCCGTCACCTTGCCGATGCGTTTAATCCCCCCAAATATGACCAGTCCCACTATGGAGGCCGTAATAAGGCCTGTTATCCATACGGGTATGCCAAACTCCGCGTGCATCATGTCCGAAACGGTATTGGCCTGTATGGCATTGCCGGTCAGAAAAGCTGTGAGCATGAGCGCAAACGCTACAAACAGGGCCAGCGGCCGCCAGTTTTTGCCCAGTCCCCGCTCAATGTAATACATGGGCCCGCCCGAAACCGTGCCTACCAGGTCGCTGTCCGACTTTTCCACCTCCCGATACCTTTGGGCCAGGGTTACCTCCGTGTATTTGGTAGCCATCCCCAGCAAGGCCGTAACCCACATCCAGAACACCGCCCCGGGACCTCCCCAATGAATGGCAATGGCCACCCCGGCTATGTTACCAATGCCCACCGTGGCAGAGAGCGCAGTGGTAAGCGCCTGAAAATGAGAAACATCCCCCGGATCACTGGGGTCGTCGTATCTGCCCGTGGCCACTGCCATGCCGTGACCCAGTTTGCGAAACTGGATGAATCCCAAACGAATGGTGAGGAACAAACCCGTTCCCAACAGCATCACGATTAACACGGGTTGGAGCACCGTATCTATGGCTCCCTGTACACTGGTAATGATTTCCATCTTGTTTGTTTATGGGTAGATGTGTGAAAATTTGGGGTTGAATATACAGTTCCTGAATATATTGGCCAAATTTGTCTGGCAGTTGCTAACCGGATCAGTCGGCCAAACCCTTGCTGATGCTGCTGTATGAGCGCAGAATAGCACCTGGGTAAATGAGTGTTTGTCGATTGTAATCACCCCTCCGTTGCCACCTGCTCGCCCTTATTCCAAAGTGAACAAAATCTGCCTGAGAGGCCGTCTATTCCTTTTTTTTACTCCAAAACGCATATTGATACTATTCTTCTGGCAGCCCCTGTAATAAACCTCCATTTGCAGCGACTCATTTCCCATATCCCCCTCAACCCGCCCCGGTGGGAAAAGTTGTTGGTCAAATAGCTGGCAATAGAGCAGGGAATTACTAACTTTGTCGAATATTTTACCAAAAGTTCTATCGCTTCATGAACAGTGCAGGTTTATTTTTCGCGCTTATTTTTCTCTTTGTATTTGTAGCCTTCAAAGTGGCTCAGTATAAACTCTTCGAAAAAGCCGGCAAACCCGGCTGGGCTGCCCTGGTACCCGTATATGGCAATTACCTGTGGCTTCAGCTCATTGGTAAACCCTGGTGGTGGCTAGTGCTGCTCTACTTTCCCATACTGGGCATACTGGTATTTGTATCTATGCTCATAGAGCTGGCCAAAGCCTACGGCAAATACGATCTCAAGCACCATGCGGCTGCCCTGTTACTGCCTTTTTACTTCTTTCCCCGCATTGCCTTCGACCCCAAAGTTGCCTATTTGGGGCCGCCTCATACCCACGAAAACCTGCCTCCTAAATCAGGGCTGCGGGAATGGGGCGACGCATTCCTCTTCGCGGGTGTGGCTGCCCTCATCATTCGCACCTTCTTCATCGAAGCCTTTATGATCCCCACCAGCTCCATGGAGCGCTCCCTCATGGCGGGCGACTTCCTCTTCGTGAGCAAGTTTCACTACGGCGCACGCATGCCCATGATTCCCTTGTCGGTCCCCTTTATCCACAACAAAATCAAAATCGGCAGCTTTGTCATGCCTTCCTATACCGATATCATTGAGCTGCCCTATTATCGCCTGCCTGGCCTTACCGACATCGAGCGCAACGACATTGTGGTATTTAACTACCCGGCACACGACATAGACGACCTGGGCGATGGGGCCGGCCTGGTGAAACCCATCAGCATGAAAGAAAACTACATCAAACGCTGTGTGGGTATGCCGGGAGATACCTTCGAAATTCGCGACCAGCAGATATTCATCAATGGGCAGGCCAACTGGAACCCACCCGACATGCAGTACCAGTACCAGGTGGTAACCGACCCCGGCAAGCAGTTTGTCCAAAGAAAGAGTGTGAAGGGAAAAACTGAATACACCTTCCCCCGAATGAAAGAGCTCGGCTTTCGCCCCTTCAGGGTCACAAACAGCGGCATGCAGCTCACCAGCAACCCCAACTGGCTGCCCATGGACAATCACGTTTATCACTTTTTTTGCCCCCCCTACATTACGGAAGAATTAAAATCCTTTGAGGCTGTAAAAAGAATCGACACCATTTACAAAGAAAAAGGGATTTATCAATCCGGCATTTATCCCACCCAGTGGAACAACAACGGCAAATTGTTCAAATTTAATGTGGACAATTACGGCCCCATCGTCATTCCCAAAAAGGGGATGACGGTGCATTTCAACAGCGGCAATGCCGTCAAAGACCTGGGTACCCTGGCCGTTTATTACCGCCCCATCACCGCTTATGAAGGGCATGAGGTGGAAATTAAGGACGAAAAGTTCTACATAGACGGCCAGCAGGCCGACTCCTACACCTTTGAAATGGACTACTACTTCATGATGGGCGACAACCGCCACAACTCCGAGGACAGCAGGTTCTGGGGCTTTGTGCCTGAAAACCACATCGTGGGCAAGCCACTGTTCATATTCTTCTCCTATGAATCCGACTTTGGTTTTCGCCTGGGCCGCATAGGCACCCAGCACCTCAAATAAGTACCCCAGCCGGGTTGCCGGGCATGCAACGGCAACCCGGCTATTGTTGTCATTCATATAAAACCCAGACCAGCATGCGCAAACTTGTTCCTTTTCTCCTGTTGCTAACCTTCACCTCCCAGCTTTGGGCACAGGTATCCCGCACCGCAGTGGGCCTGCGCAGCGGCCAGTCCACCGGCATTGCCCTCAAACACTACGTGGAAAGCGACATTGCCCTGGAGGGCATACTCAGTTTTCGCGAAAATGGCATGCAGCTTTCTGCCCTCACCAACTTTCAAAACCAGTTCTTCGGCAGCTACGTCTCCCATTTGTACTACTACTTTGGGCTGGGCGGCCATGCCGGCTATTACAGCCAGCGCTATTGGGAGGAAGTTGATCCTCAGCCCCAG
>RFHT01000732.1 GCA_003696835.1 Bacteroidota bacterium | reverse complement strand
TTTATCCCCCTCACCAACAATTATGACGGAGATCACTTCTTTGTGCGCCGCCGCCATATACTGGCTGCCACGCCCCTCTTTTTGGCGCTGGTAGTGGTAGAAACCACCGACATCATCTTTGCCATTGACAGCATTCCGGCTATTCTGGCTATCACCACGGACCCCTTTCTGGTGTTCAGCTCCAACATTTTCGCCATTCTGGGCCTGAGGTCTATGTATTTTATTCTCTCCTCTATGCTCAACAAATTTCAATACCTCAGTTACAGCCTGGTGTTTATCCTGGTATTTGTAGGGGTAAAAATGATACTGGCCCACCATGTACAATTCCCCGAATGGCTTTCGCTCACCGTCATTGTTGTTTCGCTGGCCGCCGGCATTGTGACTTCTCTGCTGGGGCGCAGCCAGAAAGTGTCCAATGCGCTGAAGTCGTGAAGGCCGGAGTACCCATGAGAAATGACAGGGCAAACTTTTGACATACTGCTGGAAGACGAATGGCTGGTAGCCATCAACAAGCCTTGTGGTATATTGGTACACCGCACACCCATCAGCCAGGATACCATTTCGGTGCTGCAATTGTTGCGCGCACAGGTCCATCAGCGTCTTTATCCCATACACCGGCTGGACCGGCCCACCTCAGGGGTACTGCTGTTTGCCAAAACCCGCCAGGCCGCCGCCTTTCTCAGCGAGCAGTTCAGGGAGCATAAGGTGCGCAAAATCTACTGGGCCATTGTGCGGGGGTTCTTACCTGCCGAAGGCCTGATCGACCATCCCGTCAAAACCGAAAGAGACCCCGGTGGGCAGCCTGCAATTACCCATTTTCGCTGCCTGGCACAGCAGGAATTGCCCGTAGCTGTGGGGCGCTACCCCACGGCCCGCTACAGCTGGGCCGAAGCCCATCCCAAAACGGGTCGAAAACACCAGATCAGGAAGCACTTCGCCCACCTCAGCCATCCCGTGATAGGCGACAAACGCTATGGCGACAACAAGCACAATGCGTTTTTTAGTACCCAACTGGGCATAGAGCGCATGCTGCTGCACGCCCGCAGCCTGGAGTTTGTTCATCCGGCCACAGGGCCCTGCTGCCTACAGGCGCCCCTGGATGAAGCCTTTGCCAAAGCCATCGACCTCATCAGGGCTGATGCTCAGGGCGCAACAAATCCGTAACTTTTTTTACCGGGTTGAAGGTAATGGGAGGTACCTCCACAAAAAGCGTATTCCAGTCGGACATGGAGCCATTCCACAGCCCGGGCAGTTCCAGGGCTTTGAGCTCGCGTCCGTCTTTGGACTTGTAGGAAATGAAGCCCGTTTGGGGGTCGCGAAATTGCATGAGGTCAAAGGCCTTGCCCTGGTAGTCGCGCAGCCCGCATACGAGGTCCACGGGGTTGAAGTGGGTGGCGTTTTGCATAATGGCCTGTTGCTGTGGGTCGTTGGGGTCAATTTGAGCAGTTTCAGCAATTTGCAGGGAGATACTGCCATCGGGGTTTACAGCCCAGAAAGGGCCGCCGCCGGGCTCGCCTTCATTTTTGACCATGCCACACACGCGAATGGGGCGGTTGAGCTTGGCACGAAGCAGGCCTATTTTCTCCGTTTCATTCAGGTTGTGGTATGCCGCGGGAAGTTGTACGCAAAGCTTTTGGGTAACAAACTGCTCCACCTCCTGCAGAGAGGCCTTGCCGGCATCCAGTTGGTTGAGGAAGCCAAATATTTGCTCCTGCAATCTGAGCAATACCCCTGCCAGGGCTTTTTTATAACGGATGGTTTCGCCCTTGATGCGGTCGGGCACCACATTGTCGATGTTTTTGATAAACACGACCTCGGTCTCCAGTTCATTGAGGTTTTCCAGCAGGGCGCCGTGGCCGCCGGGCCGGAAAAGCAGGCTGCCGTCGGCATTGCGGAAGGGGCGGTTTTCCATATCTACCGCCAGGGTATCGGTGGAGGGTTTTTGAATGGAATATGAAAGCTCAAATACCGCCTCCAGCGCCTTCTCGTATTGCGGCCTGAGGCCTTCGAGCAGCTCAATAAAACGGCTCTTGTGCTCGGGTGAGACTGTGAGATGCAGGCGCACCCTGCCGCGGCCGTCTTTGCCATAGCAGGCCCCTTCTACCAGGTGCTCTTCTACCGCGGTGCGGCTGCCGTTTGCATAACGGTGAAATTTGAGCAGCCCCTTAGGCAGTTGGCCATAGTTAAGGCCCTCTGTGGTGAGCAGCCCCCGAAGGATATCTACATAGTGCGCCACAGCCGGCGGACCGTCCAGCTTACCGGCAAGCTGGGGCAGAGATTTCAGGTCGTCGTAAAAAGCAAAATCGGCAATGCGACTGAAAAACTTAGCCACTTCTGGTGGCACGTCTTCCGCTTTTACTGCTTCAGGGGCATGCTCGTGCTGGTGCATAAAGGCAAACAAGTCTTTGAACATGCGGCTGGCAGCCCCGGAGGCAGGCACAAACTTGAGCACATCCTTCTCTGGAAGCAGACTTTCATAAAAGGCAATGTGGTCCTCAATTTCGGCATCATTCAGCCGGATGATGCCATCGCCCACCGTAGCGGCACGCACCACCTTCAGGTAGGGAAAACCTTGACGGAAATAAACAAGTTGTTGTTCTACGGTTTTGAGCAGGGAGCCTCTTTGCTGGATTTGTTGCAGGTCAGCGTCTGTAAACATAGGGGCTTTTCTAATTTACGGAAAGTTAAGGCGAATGGAAAAAAACAACCATTCCCGAAAAGCCACAAAGATAAAGCATGTTGGTGAATTTGCAAGGTGCGGGATGCAAGATGCAGGCAGAGGTTGATTAGGCGCAGAGGACACTAAACCATTTGGGTCAAGGTTTTATAAGTTTGAACGTATCTATTCAGCATATACCTGCTGCAAAAAAGGGGGAATACCCCAATAGTGCCTTCATGGACCATGCATACATGAAACTTTGTTTTTGTCAACC
>RFHT01000731.1 GCA_003696835.1 Bacteroidota bacterium | reverse complement strand
GTCCATAAAGGCAAAATTGGGGTATTCCCCCTTTTTTGCTGCACAGGTATATGCTGAATAGTTGCGAGAAATTGTTGCCTGAGCTAATAACACTGTTATGTTTTATTTCATTAATAAAATCGGATGTTTATTCCTGCAGATAGCAGGGTAAAGGAGCCCACCGCCGAAACCATCCGCTGGCTGCTTTCTGAGCCAGCCATGCCCTACGGCCCGGGGGAGTTGTGGGAGGAGATTTAGGCAAATTTCATCCTGAATGATATTATTGCTAACATCGCAGCCTAAACTTGCCATTTGCATGAATCACTTTAGCTCTGTGCGGGATGTACCCGACCTCAAGCAACTGCTGGAGACGGCCCTGGCCGTCAAACAGCACCCCCACGCCTGGCACCAGCTGGGCAAGCACAAAACCCTGGGCCTGGTATTTTTCAACTCCAGCCTGCGCACCCGCATGAGTTCCCAGCGGGCGGCCTACAACCTGGGCATGAACACCATTGTGCTCAACGTGAGTAGCGACAGCTGGCAGCTGGAGTTTGCCGACGGAGCCGTGATGCGTCACGACAAAGCCGAGCACATACGCGATGCAGCGCCTGTCATGGGGCAATACTGCGACCTCATCGGCATACGGGCCTTTGCGGGCCTGCAAGACCGCGAAGCCGACTACCGGGAAGAGGTACTGGAAGCATTTAAGCAATATGCCGGTGTGCCCATCATCAGCCTGGAGTCGGCTACGCTGCATCCGCTGCAGTCTTTTGCCGACCTCATCACCATCGAAATGCACAAGCGAAGCTCCCGCCCCAGGGTGGTGCTCAGCTGGGCGCCCCATCCCCGCGCCCTGCCCCAGGCCGTGGCCAATTCTTTTGCCGAGTGGATGCTGCGGGCAGAAGTGGAGCTGGTCATTACCCATCCTGAAGGCTACGAACTCGATCCCCGCTTTACCCAGGGGGCAGAGGTGGAGTACGACCAGCGCAAAGCCTTTGAGGGAGCCGATTTTGTGTATGCCAAAAACTGGTCGTCTTACACCCACTACGGGCAGATACTGACCCAAAGCGAGGGCTGGATGATCGACGCGGAGAAAATGGCCCTCACCAGGCAGGCTTTTTTCATGCATTGCCTGCCGGTGCGCCGCAACGTGGTAGTGGCCGATGCCGTTATTGACAGCCCGCAGTCGCTGGCGACCGAGCAGGCCGCCAACCGGGTGGTGTCCATGCAAACGGTATTGAAAAGTATGCTGGAGCAGGGAGTTGCATCTAATTAAACTGACCAATATGCTCACTGTATTAAAAATAGGGGGAAAAGTAGTGGACGACCCCCAGGCGCTTCAGGGCCTGCTGACCGACTTTTCGGGCCTTTCCGGGCCCAAGGTACTGGTGCACGGGGGGGGGCGCTCGGCCACGGCCATGGCGGCCCGCCTGGGCATAGAGGCCCGCATGCTGGCGGGCAGGCGCATCACCGATGCCGAAATGCTCAAGATTGTGGTGATGGTTTTTGGCGGGTGGGTCAACAAACAAATTGTGGCCCGGCTGCAGGCACTGGGGGTCAATGCCTGTGGCTTTACCGGGGCCGACCTCAACCTCATACGGGCGCGCAAGCGCCCGCCTCAGCCCATAGACTACGGCTTTGTGGGTGATGTGGAAAGCGTGCAGCACGAAGTGCTGCAGCAGCTGCTGGAGCAGGGCATACTGCCCGTCATAGCTCCCCTCACCCACGATGGCCAGGGCCAGTTGCTCAACACCAATGCCGACACCACCGCCTCGGTGGTGGCAGCCGGCCTGGCCCGGCACGGGCCTGTGCGCCTGGTACTGTGTTTTGAAATGCCGGGCGTGCTGCGCGATCCCGGCGACCCTGCCTCTGTGATCCCCCTCATCCGCCGGCCTGCTTACGAGCAACTCAAAGCCGCCGGCATCATCTCGGCCGGTATGATCCCCAAGCTCGACAACGCCTTTGATGCCCTGGATGCAGGGGTACAGGAGGTGTGCATCTGCGACCGTAGCGGGCTGAATAGCCTGGAGGGCAACTTCAGTGGTACGCGGGTGCTGGCGGACTAGCGCTGCAGAAACACATTCATCCTCAGCTGCACAAACGGCCGGAAATTCAGCGTTTTTTCCCGCAGGGCGGCCTCGGTGAGGTTACCCGAAAGGGAAGAGAAGCGCGAAATTTGCTGGAAGTGGAAGTCCTGGTACTGAAACTGCCACCAGATTGCCAAACTCATGGAAGCGGGGTGCCGCTGCACCCACCTAATCCCCGTCTGAAAACCCGTTTGCAGGTTGCGCTTGCGCAGGTTGATGGGGGTGAGGATATTTTGCAGGCTCATCATGGAGGTGTTGAAGCGGCGGGTTTGGCTGAAGTGCTTGTAGCCCAGGTCCAGGAAGAGGATATGTTGCTTCCAGCTCTTTATCTGCCATTTATTGGTTTGTTCAATGATGTAGGTACGGGTGGTATCCAGGGGCGTCTCGGCAAACTGCTGCCAGTTGAGGTAGGCCACGTGGATTTCCTTGCGATAGGCGGTGAGCTCCATGTCCAGTTTGGCATGGGCGCGGTAGCTCGCTTCCAGGGTGGTTTCCAGGTTGCGCGTAGAGCGGTCGGTGCGGTTGCGGTCTTCAAAGTCTTTGACGTTGTAGGTCACGTAAATGTATTGCTCGCCTGAGAGCGTAAGGCGGGGCAAGGGCAGCCAGCGGTAGGTAAATTCCAGGCGCAGGCTGCGCTGGGTGTAGTTGTCCTGGCTGCGCTCTTTCAGCAGAAAAGCGTACTGCCGCAGACTGCCCAACAGCTTGTATTGGGTGGTAAATTTGGAGGACCAGGCCGCCTGCCATTCGGCAGCAAAGCCATAATTGAGCTGGTCATGGTCGTCGAAGTTGTCTTCGGCGGGGGTGTCGTACCGCAGGTAGCGGTTGTGAGCACTCAGTTGGAGGCGGTGGCGTGGGCGCAGTTGGTAGGTGAGTGCCAGTTCAAATTCGTTGAGGTTGCGGAAGTAATCCTTTTGTTGTTCGCGCCTGCGGGCCGTTTGAAACAGGCGGCTGGGCTGACCGGTGGTATTCTCCAGCTCGTAGCGCCTGCCCAGGTACTGGTACTCGTACAGAAAATAGGCGCTGAGTTTTTGGTGGGCAAAGCTCAGCTTTTGGCGGGTATGCACCTGCAGTTGGTCAAAGGAGCGGTCGTTGAGGCGGTCGTTTTCGATATGGCTGAGCAGGTAGTCCAGCTGGCGGCGGGAAAAGATCAGCCGGTTGTCCGATTCCCACTCCAGCTGGGGCAGCAATTGGTAGCGCAGACTTACGAAAGGAGCCAGGGTATCGGAAATGATTTGCTCTACGGCAAAGGTGTCGGCCAGGATTTGTTCGCGTTTGGAGAGGGTGTAATTGTCCAGTTGGTTGTTGCCTGCCTCCAGACCCAGGTTGAGGCTGGCAAAGGAGCCGAAATTGCGCGACCAGATGCTGGAAAGGTGCATATTTTGCTGCCTTCGGGGGTTGATGTACTTGATGCGGGCAAAGCCGCGGGTTTCCATTTGCAGGCCGTCGGGCCAGGCATAGCGGGCTGTCACCAGCAGGGCGGGCGAAAGGCCGTTGTCGGGGATCATGCTGCGGTAGTCCAGGCTGTACCCCAGCAGGGGAGTGATGCTGAGGTAGTCTTTCCATTTGTAGCGCAGGCCTGCATACAGGCTTAGCCGGTGGCTGGAGGCATTGAAAAACTGATCGGACTCCAGCCAGGACACCGCCTCCCAGGCGGGGGTGAGCTGCCGGTACTGCCATATATGGGTTTGGAGGTAAAACTGCACAAAAGAGCGGCCGGTTTCGCCTGCATTGTAGATATTGTCCAGATTGAGGCGCACCTCCATCTGGTATTTTTCCCGCTGCCACTGATACTTCAGGCCCATGCGGGTGCTGTAGGTGAAGTTATTCTGCCGAATAAAAGACAACTGCAACTGAGGCTGCTGCCCCAGCAACATCAGCGGCAGGCAGAGCAGGCCCATACACAGGTGTAAACCAAACAGATCGTGCTTCACAGAAGAAATATAGCGCATAGGCTTTAGATTACCTAGCCCGAAATTTTTGCCTGCTGATCCGATGCCCTTCTGCAGGACTACCTATACCTCACCGTTATTTTACACAAGAAATCTGGTAATTTGTCGGATTCATTGCGATATTGCCAAAATAGAGGTTGCACATTTGTTGAATCACACAGGGGTATTTGTCCAAAAACCATAATTAAAAAAAGCTGTACAAAGCTATGAGTATCTTGTTCATTTTGGAAGCCACACTCAGTCAGGTAGATGATATGCTGGAAAATATAGAGGAGGCAGCTTATCAGCAGCCGCTGGAAATTTTCTCCAATTCCAGTATTGGCCAGCACACGCGGCATATCATTGAGTTTTTGCAGTGTCTCATTGGGCAATCGGCCGCCGGGGTGGCGAATTACGACCAACGCCCCAGGAATGCGGCCGTGGAGGTCTCACCCATGCAGGCCAGAAAAGCCATTGCAGCCATTAAGGATCAACTACCCCAATGCGAGCTGGGGCAATCCCTGCTGCTCGAATCGGATTACGGCCTGGGCAAAGCAATGATTCACCGCACCTTCACTACCTTAGAGCGGGAGCTGGTGTATAATGTGGAGCACGCCATTCATCACATGGCCATTATTAAGATTGGCATACGACAGCTACTGCCGGACTTTGAGTTGCCCAAAGGTTTTGGCGTTGCGCCTTCTACTATACGGTACAGAAAGCAGCACAACTGAGCAGGCATTTGGTGTTGGATAGTTGAATATCCCCAAAGAAGTAGCTATGATTCGCGCGATCAATAAGCATATCCGGCAATCGCCCTTTTTTATCCGGCTGCTGCACTGGGAGTACTGGCCCATGAACCTGGTATATACTCCGGTATATCTTTACTGGCTGTATTTGGCCATCAGGTCGCGGGCTTTGCTCTTTTTTTCGGCAGCCAACCCCGGCATAGAAACCGGCGGGCTCTATGGCGACGCCAAGATCGATATCCTCAACCTTATTCCAACTGCTTACAAGCCACGTACCTGCCACGTGGGCCGCAACAAAAGCAAGGCCGAAATACGGCAATTGCTGCAGCAGTACGGCATAGGCTATCCCCTCATTGCCAAGCCCAATGTGGGGGAACGCGGTTTTTGGGTGGAAAAAATTGATGATGAAGCCGGGCTGTGGCACTACCTGCGCAGCCATCCCCAGGTGGACCTGCTGGTGCAGGAATACGTGCACTACCCCGAGGAGGTGAGTGTGCTGTACTACCGCTTTCCGGGGGAGCAGCGTGGCCATATCTCTTCTCTCACCCTCAAAAAGTTCCTTTCGGTTACAGGCGACGGCCATTCCACTTTGCGCCAGCTCATTACTGCCTACCCGCGGGCGCGGCTGCAGCTGGCTGTACTGGAGCAGCGTCTGGGCAGCTGCATGGAGGAGGTACTGCCCAGGGGAGAAACCCGCCAACTGGTGCCCATAGGTAACCATTCCAGGGGAACCACCTTTCTCGACGGCTGCCACCTCATAGACGAGCGTCTGCTGGCTGTGTTTGACCGCATCTCGCAGCAGCTTCCCGGCATCTATTTTGGCCGCTTCGACATCCGCTGCCAAAGCCTGGAGGCCCTCAAGCAGGGCCGCGATTTTCGCATACTGGAAATCAATGGCGTCAAATCCGAGCCTACCCACATTTATCAACCCGGTTTTTCCCTGCTGGAGGCCTACCGCATTTTGTTTCGCCAGTGGCGCATCATTTACCAACTCAGCATGGCCAACAACCGCAGGGGCGTCCCCTTCATGAAGGCCAAAACCGGCCTGAAAAAATACTGGCGCTGGTATAAGTACAAAAGAAATGGCAAATTTGTAACAGAATCTCCCGCTGTATGAAGCCATGAAGCACCCATATACATACAAGCACTGGCTGGTGGCTTTGCTGCTGCTGGGCAGTGTGGGCTGCAATCCCTTTGCTCCCAGCCTGGACCCCAACGGCCTGGCTGGCATCAACCTGCTGGGCGACCCCACGAATATAGAAGGCTACTTTCAGTTTTTTCAGAACGCCTACGAACTACGCGACACCAGCCTGTACGCGCAGTTGTTTACCTCCGATTTTGTGTTTACCTACTACGACTTCGAGCAGGGGCAGGAAATCAGCTGGGACCGCGCCACGGAGCTCAACATTTCCTACAACCTTTTTCAGGCGGTACAGCAAATCAACCTGGACTGGAATTTTTATAACCAACTGGACAGCACGGCCACCGAGGCTTTTGTGATACGCAACTTCAACCTCACCATAGTCGAAAATGAGGAAACCGCCTTTACCGGCTCGGGCAGGGCGAAGTTCTGGCTGCGCAGGCAGCAGGCCGGTTTGCCCTGGAAAGCCTACAAATGGTTTGACGATTCCGATTTTTAGTCCTTTATTCGCATAAAAGAAGATCAGTAACTTGAACCTTTCATTACCTTCGCGCATATCCCGCCTCAACCACTTCCTGCTGTGTATGCTGGCCTTTTGGGGCATTGGGCTGGTGCTGCTCATTTCGTATGGCTATGAAGGCAGTTTTTTGATGCTCAACCGCATGCACCACCCTCTGCTCGACGCCATCATGCCCCACCTGACACACCTGGCCGACGGCATCGTGCTGAGCAGTTTGTTTGTGCTCATTGTGGTGAGAAAAGAGCCCGCCCTGGCGCTGAGTATGCTGCTGGGGTTGCTGGTGGTGATGTTTATGGTGGGGCTGGCCAAACAGCAGATGTTTCCCACCTGGGACCGCCCTCCGCTGGTGTTTGAAGGCCGCGAGCACATTCACCAGCTCAACATGCGCCCCCTGCGGTACCGCTCTTTCCCCTCAGGCCACAGTGCTGCGGCCGCGCTCATGATGCTGATGTACGCCTTTTATGACGCCAACAAGCGCACCGGATGGCTGTGGGCGCTGGCCACGGTGGTGCTGGCCTACACCCGCCTTTACATAGGGGTGCATTTTCTGGGGGATATTCTGGCCGGCAGTTTTCTGGGCATTGTGTTTGGCCTGGCTATTCTTTACTGGTTTTATCCCTGGATGCATGCCCGCACCCAAGCCATGCGCCCGGCCTACCGAAAAGCGCTGGTATGGACCCTGGGGCTGCTTGCTCTGGCTGTGTTGGTTAGTGGTATTCTTCGTCTTTATTTTCTTTATTACCAATGATGGCTTTTTTCGAACAAGCGGACATCGCCCTGTTTCAGCTCATCAATGGCTGGCACAGCCCCTTTTGGGATGAGGTGATGTGGTGGGTCAGTGCCAAAAGCAGCTGGATACCGGTTTATGCGTTGTTGCTTTACGCCATTTACCGCCGCTATGGATGGCGGGGCAGCCTGCTGTGTATAGGCTGCGTGGTGCTGCTCATTACCCTGAGTGACCAAACGGCTTCGGGCCTGCTCAAGCCCTGGATTGGGCGCTACCGCCCCTGCAGGCCGGAGGCAGGCCTGGATTTTTACGTACACCTTGTGCACGGCAAATGCGGCGGGGCCTATAGTTTTGTTTCTTCCCATGCGGCCAACTTTTTTGCGCTGGCCACTTTTTTGAGCTTTTTGTTCCGGCAGCGCTACCTGCGCTTGCTGTTTTTCTTTGCGGCGGCCCTGGTGGCCTACAGCCGGGTGTACCTGGGGGTGCACTATCCAGGCGATGTGCTGGGCGGCGCCCTGGTGGGTATAGCGGCCGGGCTGGTGGTGGGCAGGCTGTATGTGTGGCTGTGGCAAAGGTGGCAGCCGGCCGTTTCTTCGGTAAAAAAATAAACCCCTATTATTTTTTGTTGCGCCTTCGCCCCATCTTTGTGGCATGAAACAGTTGCTGATTGTGTTGTGCATGCTGCTGGGCATACTGCTGCCCTACGGGCAGGTATTGACCCCCACCATCCGCTACTCCGTCATGCTGTTGCTTTTTTGGGCTTTTCTGGACATGGAACTAAACTGGCAGGTACTCAAATGGCGCCACCTGCTGGTGCTGGCTGCCATCATTGTGTTTGCCTTTGGCTGCTGGGCCGCCCTGGCAGGTCTGGACCGCGAGCTGGCGCTCATAGGTTTTCTCACAGCCATTTGTCCCACTGCGGCCATGGCCCCGGCCATTACGGGCTTTTTGCGGGGCAAGGTGGCCTTTACCACCTTTGCCGTACTGCTCAACAGTTGTGCCCTGGCCCTGCTCATTCCGCTTGCCCTGACTGCCCTGCTGCCGCAGGCCGCCGCTGTGGCCACTACCGAAGTGCTGATTCCGGTGCTGCTGCTGGTATTTTTGCCGCTGGCAGTTGCCCTGCTCTTCCGGCATTTTGTGCCCGCCGGTACCCGCTTTTTATTACAACACAAACACTGGGCACTGTATTTCTTTTTGCTCAATGTCTATATTGCCACCTCAAAAGCTTCCCACTACATCCGCTTTGAGTCGCATATTCCACCGGGCAGAATTCTGCTCATAGCCGCTGTTTCGCTGGTGGTGTGTGCCGGCAGCTTTCTCATCGGCCATTACCTGGGCGGCAAGGGCCTACGGCTGGAGAGCAGCATGGTGATGGGAAGAAAAAACACCATGTTTGGCATCTGGCTGGCACTTACCTTTGTGAACCCCGTGGCGGCCATGGGGCCCATGTTTTACATCATTTTTCACAATGCCTACATCAGCTGGCAACTATACCGCCTGCCGCCCCTGCCTCTGCCCCAGCGCTAAGGCAATACCTGCTCACATTTTAGACGGGAAGTCTAACCAAAAAGCTGTATCTTTCGTTTGAAAACCATGACTATGCGTACATTTATTCCTATTTTTCTTTTCCTTTGCTTGTTTGCGGGCCACTATCAGTTGGAGGCCCAGTCGAAAATGTGGGTCTTTTTTCAGGATAAAGGCCCGGAGGTGGAGCAGCAGCTGCTTCATCCCGTCCGCTTTCTGAGTGAAACGGCCCTGGAGCGCCGCAAGGAGCGGCAAATTGCCTTCACCATTTCCGACCTGCCCGTGTATGAGGGCTACCTCAGCCGCCTGGAAACCATGGGCCTGAAGCCCCTGATGCGTTCCCGCTGGCTCAATGCCGTAGTAGTGGACCTGCCCTCCTCGCGGGTGGACGAGGTGGCAGCCCTGCCGTGTGTGAGCCACATACAACGGGTGCAGACGCTGGTGCGCACCCGT
>RFHT01000730.1 GCA_003696835.1 Bacteroidota bacterium | reverse complement strand
TTGATGTTTGTATTGATTGATTTAGAACTTGCAATTTGATCAAATTAGCATCAATAGTGTTTACATCAGGCATGAAGGCTGTACTGTACAAAACCCAATCCTCTACTGATCGTTGTATGGTATTTTCACTTTTCGAAAAAGTAAGATGATTGGTACCTACTCCCAATAACTTCATAAGAGGCTGACGCGAAAAAGAACTTCCAATATTTGTTTCCCTCTTCATCTGAATCGGCGACTGATACATCTGATCTTCATCATCTACAAAGCCCTCGGGATAGTCGCGTTTTTCTTTAGACTGTACAGCCTGAGGGGGGTGGTGAGCTGCCTTTTCTTCTGCTTCGCACTCGGCACATTTGGCCTGTATAGAGGGGAAATTGACAGTACTTACAGGTTGAAAAAAGCTTCTCTGCTCCCCACCCTGCCGACTCAACAACTGATCGTCTTCTTTCTTTTGGAAGAAGGCATGTGGCCGGAGATGCGGCGTGGCTGTATGGGAGCGTTTTTGTCTGGCGAATCGCATGGGATCTACGGTTATTTTGTTCTTTTCTATATAGTTGATGTTTTATGAATAAATTTTGGTTTTGTCTTTTGATTTTCGGGCGAATGAATTCGCCGGTACGGGGCGTTGCTACCTTCCAGGGGTAGCTGAATCTATGCCCGGCGGCCCGCCTATGGCCTGAAAGGAGGCCGGGCCAAAGCCCATGCTGGCAGGCAGCATGGAGCCGATATCCAGATGAATGCCAAACATGGCGTGATTGCCTTCGGGCTGGAAGTTCCACTCTGCGCCCATGGGGACGCCTGCGACCGAAAAAGGAATGACGCGATTGTTGATGGCATCCAGCATGCTGAAGCCCCCTACCTGTATGCGATCCATAACAGGAATTGTTCTCGCGCGCACATCCCGGTCCGTCATGGCCAGGGTTCCTGCTGCTGCCAGCCCTACGCCTACCCCTATGGTGATGCCTTGACCGGTGGACCCCAGAGAGCCCCAGGCTGCTTCCAGCCGTTGGGTGCCCTGCCTTTTCAGGCGCGTTACCATGGGGGTGAGGTAGGGTTCCTGAAGCGCAGCCTTCAGCATGTCTCCGGCAGTGCCCCGCCTGGGGAAGGTCTCAAAAGGTGAAGGCTGGGGTGGAGGCTTGCTTCCCGCTGAAGCGGCTGACGTACTGCCTACCCCCTGGCTGAGCCCCTGAAGCCCCAGGGGCTGCTTAACGGCCTCCTCCATCAGCAATTGAATGATGGCAGCACGTATGCGTTCGGGATCGAGCAGGTTGAGGCGCTGTCGGAATATGGCCAGTTGAATGTCCGGATCCAACCCCAGACGCAAGCGACCTGCAAAACCTCCCAGGCGGCGTTCTGCCAGCCCTGGAAAACGCAAAGGGCCGGTATTCAGCCGGTAATTCGGCACGGGCGGCAGTTCGTCATGATCCTGCTTCTGAATGGCAGGGGTAACCATATATGTTTGTTGTTTTCTTTGAACAGCTGCCGGCTTAAAAAACAGCTGACGGGCAGGTGAAAGCTGCCCTGACGGGGTGAAAAAGGGTCTTTGCTCCTTTTTCTGCTGATAATGAGTTTTATGGCGGCGGTTTGTTTTCATCTTTGATTGGGAATCCTACTTTTATTGGATATTCGTCTATACAAAAGACCGATCACACCCTACGCCCACTCTACCTGCAACATTTCCGGCATCCAGGGGAGGCGAATGATGCCAATTCCCCAGGGAAGACGGCTCAGGAGGAGGTCGTAAACTTTTTGTTCTACCTGTAATTTCCAGCCACTTTCTTTGTGCGTCAGTTTTCCTTCCCGCATCAGGAAATTGGCGCGCAAGGCGTCGATGGAAGAGTCCTTGAGGGCACTCCAGTGCCCCACTACGGCCTGGAGCAAGTGGTCACATTCTTCCTGCTCGGCCTGGCTGAGCACTGGAAAGCGGTCCACCGGCTGCCCTATGGGCATGCCACACAAGAGCTTATGCAGGCTCATGGCCGGTTCGCCCAACTGGAACGTCCCCCTTGCCAGGTAGGCAAGCAGATGTATGGCCCGCTCACGGGCAGCTTCGTTTACAAACTCCTTGTGCTGTACCAATCCCAGGCTCTCAAACAGGGTGGGCAAAAAGGGATGCAGAATGACGATGCCCGCATGGTCCACGTATATTTCTTCTCCCTGCCGGGGAAGGGGATACCGCATTTCCGGCCGGGTTATCTGCCGATCTTCACGCTTTGGCAGCTCGTATGTGGATTCAGGTTGAATGCTCTCTTTGCTCCCTTCTTGCTGCTGCTGCTTCCCTTTCTCTTCTGGCACCTCTCTTTGTCCAGAGGCTGGATGTTGATTACCTTCGGCACCAGAAGCAGGCCTGGATTGTGGTATGCCGGAAGGGGATTCCCCTTCCTCTTGGGGAGTAGCAATGGGACCTTCTGAAGGTCCGGCCTGGTCATGTTCTGGTTTCGTATCTGCCTGCCGGAGGGTATGCAGCAAGCGTTCAATACGCGCCCTCAGCGGTTTTCCATGCAGGGAAGTAAAACCCTGCTGTTTGTTTTTGATGGCCTCCTGTATAAAGCGCAGTAGTGGCAGTTGCCAGCCGGAGGCTGCCAGAGTTGGGTGGGGATGTGTCCAGGCTTCAAGCAGTTGGCTAATCAATTGCTGCAGGGGAATAGCTAATAGCGTAGCCGTTGAATGAAGCAAAGGGCTAAACCAATGCATTTGCCTCAGAGATTCTCCCCTGGCGTCAGCCAGCCAGGCAGTAAGCCAATGCTCCCAAAAGGATTGCTGTAGCCGGCTGGAAGCAATTTTCCCCGGAAAGTAGTTCTGAAGCTCCTCAACCCAGCAGTTGGCAAAGGCCAGCGGCTGCAGCAGGGACTGCCCGGCGGGGATTTGCAGCAGCTGGTTGAGGGTTTGTGGGGTAAATTGCAGCAGCAGGCGTTTCTGGGCCAGGGGATGCGCCAGTAGCAATCTACGGTATGCCTTTATCAGTGCCGGACGGGACGTTACTTCCCGCAGGAGTTGCACTTCCAGTTCTTCCACCGTCCACTTCAGGGCATTCCAGGGCATATACCCCTTTTCCAGAAAAAACAGCAATACCTCCTCCGTACGCTGTGGGGAGTCAATGATTTCCACTTCGCTTTTTTCCTCAGCATCAAAATGCTGGCGGATTTGATGCCGGAGGGTTTCTTCCAGTGCCCGTAGCAGGCGTTCCCCCAGTTGGGTTTCCAGCTTTTCTTTGTGGAAAGCGCCCAGGTCTATTTCCAGCCGGTCAATGCGTATCAGGCTGTCGTCGCCGGCAAAACGGCTGAACAGGGCATCCATGCGGGGCAGGATTTGCTCCCTGTACAGTTGGCTGATATCGCGCTGTACAGCCATGGCAGCCCCTTTCTTTCCGCCATAGTTGACGGAAAAGAATTGCTTGCCGATGATATGTGCGCGCATATTCATATTGTTGCTCATTTCAGCAATTGCTCAATCCGGCCGGCCGAAAGGCCACCTGCTTCTATCAGAGCAGCGGAGTTCCAGTTCGAACGAATCCGGCTGAGTCCCAGCCGTTTCTCTTTGATTTTCGACCCGACCTCCTTTATGCTTTCGGCCACAGTATCCGAAAGTGTATCGGGCTGCAGGGCCACTACCTGATCCAGATAATGCTGGACCACGATTTCTAGTAGTCCTTTATTAGCTTGTCGTTTGCTACCTTTGGCAGAGCGATCTATCAGCGTTTTCAGCAGGGGCTCAAACGCCTTATTTAGTGCATCAAAGGACCTCCAACCCTGGTTCACAAACTCCTGGGCCCGCTCGTAGGTCTTGTTGCCTTTGAAGGTCTGGTTTTTGTTCAGGCTGAAGAGTAGCCGTTTGTACTGCACCTGGCGGGCTTTGAGGGTGGCCTGAAGGTCGGCAGCGGTTTTTTCTTCGGCTTTGGGAATGTCGAAGCCGGGGGAAGGACCGGATTTGGGGGGAGGGGGTTGTTGTTGATTTCTTCTTGAAGACCTGACTGCCTGTTCAGCCATACGAATTTTTTGTTCCAGAGTCATATTAAGCGATCTGGTAGCCTTTACGGCTAGGGGTTCTGGAATCGTTATAATTTGATCTGAGTTGATTTCCTTTTCTTCCGAAATGCCCAGGTACAATTGTCCTGCTTCAGTGGCTTCTACAAGCAAACGATAGGTTCCCGTTAGAAGTTCTTTAAAGGTAAGGACTTCTGTTCCTCTTATCATAGGAGATATTTGGCTTTCTACTGAGCTGAACGAATTTGTTTCCTCATCTTTCTTTAAAAGAGTCACCAGCATCTCTGAAAAATGGCCACCAGTATCGTTCTGAGTCAAATACGCATTCACTTTAAGGGTGAATTTCTCATCCTGACTATTTGATTCAATGTTATTCACTTTTTCTTTAAGGAGAATATCTTTATTCCTGAGTAGAATAGTTAC
>RFHT01000729.1 GCA_003696835.1 Bacteroidota bacterium | reverse complement strand
GCAGGCCCCCCCCAACCGCCTGAGCATGGCCCGCTGGCTGGTAAGTCCGGACAACCCCCTTACTGCCCGGGTGATTGTCAACCGCTTCTGGGAACAGGTATTTGGCAGAGGCCTGGTCGAAACCACTGAAGATTTTGGCACACAGGGCGCCAGGCCCAGCCACCCCCAACTGCTCGACTGGCTGGCGCTGCATTTTGCTCAGGAACTCAACTGGAGCGTCAAATCCCTGCTCAAAACCCTGGTCATGTCCAGCACCTACCGGCAGGACTCCCGCATGCGGCCGGAGCTGCGCGAAAAAGACCCCGAAAACCGTCTGCTGGCACGCGGGCCCCGCTTCCGCCTCTCAGCTGAAGAAATTCACGATCAGGCCCTGGCCGTGAGCGGCCTGCTGAGCCGCAAAATGTACGGCCCCTCTGTCATGCCTCCCCAGCCCGAAGGCGTGTGGCAGGTGGTGTACAGTGGCGAACAGTGGAAAACCAGTGAAGGTGAAGACAAATACCGCCGCGGAATTTACACCTACTGGCGGCGCACCAGCCCCTATCCGGCTATGGTGACCTTTGATGCACCCAGCAGAGAGTTTTGCATCTCCAGGCGCATACGCACCAATACACCCCTGCAGGCCCTGGTTACCCTCAACGACCCTCTCTTTGTGGACGCGGCCAATGCCCTGGCCAAACGCATGCACACCCAGGGCGGCAGCCAGCTTGAAAATCAACTGGCCCACGGTTTCCGTCTGGCCATTTTGCGCAGCCCCAATCCCGAAGAACTGGAGGTATTGAAACAACTCTACCAGCAGGCCATGCACCACTATCAAACACAGCAGCAAATGCAGGACGAAAGCCTGCCCGTAAGCACCGTCTCCAACCGGGAGGAGGAACAGCACCAGTTGCTGGCATTGTCGGTAGTAGCCAATGCCATCCTCAACCTCGACAGCTTTGTCATGAAAGAATAAAGGATGCAGCCAATGCCCATTCAACCAACCAGCAGTTATTACTTATGAATATCCAACAGGAACTTACATTTCGCAAGCTTTCGTTTCAAACCCGCAGGCATTTCTTGCGTACCTGCACCAGCGGTATGGGTGCCATCGCCCTGGGAAGTTTGCTCAACAGCTGCACCAGCCAGGCAGCCACGCCTGCTCCCTCCGAAGGAGAAGACCGGCGCAGAGGCAGACACTTTCCCGCCCGTGCCAAACGCATCATTTACCTGCACATGGCTGGCTCGCCTTCCCAGCTCGAACTCTTTGACTACAAGCCCACCCTGGCCAAATACGACGGAAAAGACTGCCCCGGCGACCTGCTCGAAGGCAAAAAGTTTGCCTTCATACAAGGTACGCCCAAAATGCTGGGCCCGCAGGCCAGTTTCAGCCAGCATGGGCAGAGCGGCGCCTGGGTGTCGGAGCGCCTGCCACACTTCAGCCAGGTGGTGGATGAAGTGTGCTTTCTCAAAGCCATGTACACCGACCAGTTTAACCATGCCCCTGCCCAGCTGTTGTTACAAACCAGCAGCCCCCGCCTGGGCAGGCCCAGCATGGGCGCCTGGGTGACCTATGGCCTGGGCAGCGAAAACGAAAACCTGCCCGGCTTTGTGGTGCTGGTGTCGGGTGGCAAAACCCCCAGCGCCGGCAAAAGCGCATGGGGCAGCGGCTTTCTGCCCACGGTGTATCAGGGCGTGCAGTGCCGCTCCGAAGGAGAGCCCGTACTCTTCTTATCTGATCCCGATCATGTAAACCGCGATTTGAGGCGGGCCTCTATCCAGGCCATTAATCAAATCAACCGCATGCAATACGATACCTTCCAGGACCCCGAAATTCTGACGCGTATTGCCCAGTACGAAATGGCCTTCAACATGCAAATGTCCGTACCGGAAGTGATGGACATCAACAAAGAACCGGAGCACATTCACCGCCTGTATGGTTCGGAGCCCGGCAAGGCCTCCTTTGCCAACAACTGCCTGCTGGCCAGGCGCCTGGTGGAGCAGGGCGTGCGCTTTGTGCAGCTGTTCCATTGGGGGTGGGACTCCCACGGCAATGGCGAGCTGGAATCCCTGCACCACGGATTTGTGCGCAAATGCAAAGAGGTGGACCAGGCCATGACGGCCCTCCTCAAAGACCTCAAACAACGCGGCCTGCTGGAGGATACCCTGGTAGTGTGGGGAGGAGAATTTGGGCGCACGCCCATGTGGGAAAACCGCGGCGGACGCATGGCCCCCTACAAAGGCAGGGACCACCACAACGAAGCCTTTACGATGTGGCTGGCTGGCGGGGGCATCAAAGGCGGTATGACCCACGGCGAAACCGACGACATTGGCTACTATGGCATCAACGGCCGCACCCACGTGCACGACCTGCAGGCCACCCTGCTGCATTGCCTGGGCATCGACCACGAAAAACTCACCTACCACTACCAGGGCAGAGATTTTCGCCTCACCGATGTGCACGGGCGGGTGGTCAAAGAAGTACTGGCATAATCATTAATGAAAGGTATTTATGCGTTGGAATAAAAAATACTTGTGGTTGTTGGGCACTTGTGTGCTCCTCCTGGGGCTGGGCAGTCTGCGTTTCATTTCGGGCAAAACCCCGGATCAGATTGATTTCAATGCCTCCATACGGCCCATTCTCAACAAAAAATGCCTCAGTTGTCATGGAGGGGTAAAGCGAAAAGGCGGCCTGAGCCTGCTCTTCCGGCAGGAAGCCCTCAAAGCAGGCGACTCCGGCCGACCAGCCATTGTACCGGGCAAGCCCGAAGCCAGCGAAATGGTGGCCCGCATACGCCATCACGATCCCGAAGAGCGCATGCCCCTCAAAGAAGAGGCCCTCAGCCAGGAAGAGATCCGGCTCATCGAAAAATGGATCGCCCAGGGAGCCGAATGGGAAAACCACTGGGCATATTTAAAGCCCGATGCCGGACTCACCCCGCCTGATATACAGCACAGCTGGATACGCAACGACATCGACCGCTTTGTGCTGGTCAAAATGAAAGAACACGGCCTTTCCCCCGAAAAAGAAGCCGCCAAAGCCACCCTGCTGCGCAGGCTGAGCCTCGACCTCACGGGTTTGCCCCCTACACCGGAAGAGGTACAAGCCTTTGTGCAAAACGAGGCCGAAGATGCCTATGAGCGGGAAGTGGACCGCCTGCTGGCTTCTCCCCACTTTGGCGAGCGCTGGGCAGCCCTCTGGATGGACCTGGCCCGCTATGCCGACTCGCAGGGATACCAGAAAGACCGCAAACGCAACATCTGGCCCTGGCGCGAATGGGTCATTCAAGCCTTTAATGCCGATATGCCCTTTGACCAGTTTACCGTGGAGCAACTGGCCGGCGACCTGCTGCCGCAGCCCTCAGAAAGCCAACTGCTGGCTACGGCCTTTCACCGCAACACCATGAGCAATGATGAGGGCGGCACGGACGACGAAGAGTTTCGCGTTACGGCTGTGATCGACCGCGTAAATACCACCTTTGAAGTTTGGCAGGGAGCAACCATAGGCTGTGTGCAATGCCACTCGCACCCTTACGACCCCTTCCGCCAAAAAGAATATTACCAGCTCTACGCTTTCTTCAACAATACGGCCGATGCCGACCGCACCGACGAATGGCCCACGCGGCCCTTTTACGGCCTGCTGCAGCAGGCCGAAATACGCCAAATACAGCAGGAGCTGCACCGCCTGGCCGGGCAGCATGATACGGCCTCGCGGGCGCGCAGCGCCCGCCTGCACAGCCGGCTTGAAGCCATCAGACCGGTGTCTGTTCCCATCATGCAGGAGCTTCCCCCCGACAGCAGCCGCACTACCCACATCTTTGAGCGGGGCAATTGGCTGGTGCACGGCGAAGCCGTGCAGCCGGGGGTGCCCAAAGCCCTGGGCCCCATGCAGCCCGGCATGCCTCCCAACCGCCTGGGATTGGCTCGCTGGCTCGTACACCCCGACAACCCCCTCACAGCTCGTGTGATGGTCAACCACTTTTGGGAGCAGCTCTTCGGCCTGGGAATTGTAGAAACGCTGGAGGATTTTGGCACACAGGGCGCCAGACCCACCCACCCGGAGCTGCTCGACTGGCTGGCCGTGAAATGGATGGCGGAGCAGGGCTGGAGTGTCAAAAGCCTGCTGAAATACCTGGTGATGTCGGCTACTTACCGCCAGGCTTCCACCGTATCGCCCCAAAAGCTCAAAAAAGACCGCCGAAACCGCTGGCTGGCCCGTGGGCCGCGCCTGCGCCTCACCGCCGAGCAAATACGGGATCAGGCCCTGGCCGTAAGCGGGCTGCTGAGCCCCAACATGTACGGCCCCTCCGTCATGCCGCCCCAGCCCGAAGGTACCTGGCAGGTCATCCGCAATGTACTGCGGTGGGTGCCCAGCCAGGGAGAAGACCGCTACCGCAGGGCCATTTATACCTTCTGGCGGCGCTCCAGCCCCTACCCCGGCATGATTACCTTTGATGCCCCCAGCCGCGAGTACTGCGTGCTGCGACGCATCACCACCAATACCCCCCTGCAGGCTCTGGCCACCCTCAACGACAGTGTGTATCACGAGGCCGCCCAGGCCCTGGCCGGCCGCATGTGGCGGGCAGGCAAAGGTGAGGTGCAGCAAGCCCTGGCCACCGGCTATGCGCTGGCTACAGCCCGGCCACCCACACCCGAAAAACTTCAGCTGCTGATGAAATACTACGAACAAATTCTGCCTCATTACCGCCAGCACCCCGAAGACGTGCGCGCCCTGATTACCCTGCCAGAAGAACCCACGCCTGAGCTGGCCGCCCTCACCATGACGGCCGCTGTGCTGCTCAACCTGGATGAAGTGATTGTAAAGGAGTGAAGGGGCAGGTCGAAGATTTCTTTACAGTGAACCCATTATTCATCATTGGTCACATCCATATTTCAACCTACGAGAACACAGTAAGCTATGTCCCATACAGACCCCATCGTACAGGAAACAGACCTTACCTACCGGCAGTACCTCACGCGCAGGCATTTTTTGCGGCAGTGTAGTACGGGCCTGGGAGCCATGGCCCTGGGCAGCTTGTTGGCCTGTGGCAG
>RFHT01000728.1 GCA_003696835.1 Bacteroidota bacterium | reverse complement strand
CTGCCGCATCACCAGCTTCTATGACGCCAAACAAACCACCAAAGACTCCCTCATGTTTCATACCCAGACCATTTTGTACCATGAAGTGGCAGAGGGAGTGCCAGCAAGAGATCCCTGGATACTGCAAAGACGCAATTTGCTTGTGGCTAATCCCTACGATTCCAGCGACCTCTATTTGTTTATGCGGGGCTTGTCAAATATCTACGCCAGGCCGCTGATCCTAAACTGCCCTTCTATCAATGCCAATTGCCTCAAAAAGCTAAAAGATATTACCCTGGAGGCCATTACGCTATATGAAGGCGACAGGGTG
The DNA here is from genome assembly GCA_003696835.1 of Bacteroidota bacterium. GTDB lineage: Bacteria > Bacteroidota > Bacteroidia > J057 > J057 > J057. The sequence goes on along the minus strand of RFHT01000728.1, from coordinate 2,973 downwards.
TATGTCATTCGCTATGACTGGAAACACCCCAACAATCCCAGACAGTGGATTGGATTTGCCGGGAAAAAGAACCTCTCGCGCGTGCGCCTCTATATACGGGCCTCTGACTTTGCCATCCTACGCGATGAACACATGATGCATTTTTCGGGGAAAAATTTTCGTATTCCCTATGACCCGGCTGGTAATAATACCTATCACGAACGCCTGAAATTGCATCGCCTCATCCGCACTTACCGGCCCTACCAGGGCACATGGTACCCGGCCTATATCTCGGCCAGGCTGGAGGGCGAGCTCAAACTGCCCATAAAAAGTGAGGTACAACCCTACGTGTACGAGCTGGAGCTGTCCACTCTGAGCATAGACCCCACGGGAGATGCGCTGCCGGCGGGTACTTACTGGGGAGCGCTCAACAGTGTCCCCTACCGCCCCGCCTTCTGGCGGCAGTTTGATAGCCGACAGCGGTGAGGGCTTTTTCTACAAATACCCCCCTTTACCAGCCCTGCAAAAAAATTCAAAAATGCACATATATGTGCACTGAAAATCCATATATGCTTCTTAGCTTTACCCACAGAACGTTCTAATGAGTAGAATCATCCGGGTGATCTTTTTGTTTCACCTTAACGATTATATGTGTTATGAAAAAGTTGATTGGATTATTAACGATTTTAAGCCTTAGTGGCACCCTGTTTCTTTCCATTCATAACTATGAAGATCAGCCTGTTTACGAAGAAGTTGCCATTACTCAACATATCGAAATAGCTGGATCTGGCAATGGATTCTGTGCCCCCTGGGAAATGCTGCCTGCCCTCCGAACCGTCTGGCGAAAATGCTGGGTAATATGTGGAGGTGGGGCGCTTGTTTGTTGTCGGCAACGATACACGCGATGCCCTGCAAATTGTGGAAGCGGATTTGTACAATGTTAAGAATAAGTTCATGTATTTTGAATTAGGCAATCCGCTAAAGATGTAAAACAATAGAGAAGTTAAACATTGAGATTCTTTGACAAATATCTTGGGATTTCTCCTTGGTGTTTGGTACCAATCGATACCAATCAATGAAAACATTTTTTCAAAATTTTCTAAAAAGGTGTAGTCTCAACATTCAGATTGCATTAGTTACTTTTTGGGGAGGATTGTTTTTTGCCATTTCTTGTAGCGAGTCTCATATTCATCTCTCATCTATCCAAATTCAACCCGGCAAACTCAATGCGCATCCGGTCTTGAGCTGTATGGACAGTGTTTCATATATCCCCCTGGAAACTCCCGCTAAAAAAATCATGGGAGAAATCACTAAGATTATCCCTTTCCGGGACAGGTATTACCTCATTGATGGCCGTACTTCACAGTCGGTTTTCTGTTATAGTCGAAACGGCAAATTGCTGTTTCAGTTGCGCAACATAGGCAAAGGGCCGGGAGAGTATGGGATGCTGGCAGATTTCACCCTGGATAAGGAGCGGGGATACCTGGAAATACTCGACCCCAGCCAACAAAAAATGATCCGTTATTCGCCTGAGGGGCAGTATATTTCAGAAGTATTTTGTCCCTATGATGCAGTAGAAATTGCCAAGGCCGATACAGCTGAATATGTACTGTACACCACCATTGATAATACCCGACAGGCTGGAGAATCCCTGGCCTTTAACCTGCTATGGGTAGATACACAGGGCAAGGTACTGGCCAAGGCTTTTCCCTATCTGGGAGTGATTCATGAACTGGGCTTCTGGGGCAGGTTGGTCAAAGGAGAGGAGTACCTGCTGTTCAATTATGGCCTGAGCAACACCATTTACCAGCTCAAAAACCGCCAGGCAGTGCCCCTCTACCAGGTGGACTTTGGCAAATCAACCTTTCCTTTCGACGCGAGAAATAAGACGCTATCAGTAGATGAAATGGAACGCTTTGTCATGGAGCTGTACGAATCGGATTATGCATACGGCCTGTACCTCTTTGCGGAAACCAATCGATACCTTTCGTTTTGCTATAGGTACAAAAACCGCTCGGGGCAGTGGGCCCTGTACGCCAAGGCTAGCCAAAAAGCCTATAATTTCCCTATAGAAGGAGTTGATAATGAACTCTTTGCGGCACCCATTGCCGCTGAAGGCGATGCCTTTATAGGGGCGGTTGCCAGCCATCGCCTCAAACAACTGGTAGCTGATGCTGAAAAAAAGGGGCTTCCCGTATCTCAGCGCCTCAAACGCCTGGCCCAAAATCGCTCCGACTTTGACAACCCCGTGTTAGTACGAATGTACATCCACAATTTTTAAACACCTAAATAGCCATGCGGTTTCTTACTACTCAAAGGTTTTTTGTGATTGCCTGCCTCCTGATGTTTATGGCAAATACATACCTTGGCTATTTGCTCTACGGTACAAAACGGTTTCGGGCAGACTGCCTATTGACCATCCGGCAAAATGAACAAATTGTCAATCAACTTTCCCAGGCCAAACAACTGATAAATGAGATATTAGCTTCAAGTGGGGATTCGATTAGGCCTTCGACCACAATAAAGGATAAGGAAGGCCATACACTCAAACTCTCTCAACTGGTACAGGATGGCACCAAGCTCATATTTGTCTCTCCTCAGCATGCATGTGGTACCTGCGTAGCACGCGAGCTTGAAAACCTCAATGAACTGAGTCAACACATCGGAGCTGAGCATATACTCATTTTTGGTACTTTTGAAAATATCAGAGAGCTTACATTATTTCAGCAGTACAACAATATTCAACCCAATGTATATAAGCTTGATCAGCAATTGGGGTTTGAGCTGGAAAAACTGCAAAGTACACCGTTTATGTTTCTGTTGGATCAGCGCATGGAGGTCAAAAAGTTTTTCATCCCATCTCCAGCTTTCCCCGAGCTTTCCACCAACTACTACCAAATGATACGTACAGGCTACTTTCAGCCCTCCCCAACCGTTCATCAATAAAAATAGTTCTGCTATGAAAAACGCATGTATGCTCCTGGGGGCATGGCT
>RFHT01000727.1 GCA_003696835.1 Bacteroidota bacterium | reverse complement strand
TGCCGCTGGCGTCGGGTACCGAAGTGATGCTCACATTGCCCGTTGCCGGGTCAAAGGCAATGTTGGCAAATGAAACAGCCGGCGGACTGAGGCTGTAGGTGACCACCTGCCCGCTTTCGTCGGCAGGTACCGGATCGGGCGTTACCACCACCATTTCCGTGCCCGGAAAATCTTCGGGTACAAGCACGTCGCCACTGGTGCTGAAGGTGGGGGCATCGTTAATGGGATTCACCACCAGGGTAAAGGTGGCAAAGGCGAGGTTGTCGGCTGGCTGGCCGTCGTCGGCGTCCACGGTAAAGCTTTGGGTGCCGCTGGCATTGGGCACAGCCGTAACACTGACGATGCCGGTAGCGGGGTCCAGGCTCACATTGGCAAAGGGCACGCTGGCCGGCGAAAGGCTATAGGTAACGGTTTGACCACTTTCATCTCCCGGCAGGTGGGTGGGAATGGCCGAGACGGTTTCTATGGTGGTAAAATCTTCATCCACCACAATATCGCCGCTCATCACAAAATCTGGCGCATCATTTCTGGGGTTTACCGTGAGGGTGAAGACCGAAAAATAGGTATTGTTGGCACTTTGCCCGTCATCGGCCAGCAGGGTGAAAGACTGGCTGCCATTGCCGTCGGGCACCGCGCTGATGCTTACGGTGCCGGTGGCGGGGTCAATGCTCACATTGGCAAAGGGTACCGTGGCCGGCGAAAGGCTGTAGGTTACCGTTTGGCCCACCTCATCGGGCGGTACGGGTCCGGGCGTCACACTTACCGTGCGGGTACCGTTGAAGTCTTCATCCACTGTAACATCTCCTGTGTGAGTAAATACGGGAGGTTCATTTACTGCATTGACCGTAAGGGTAAAGCTGGCTGTTGCCGTATTGTTGGTGGCTGCGCCGTCATCGGCTGTGATGGTAAACACCTGGCTGCCATTGGCATCGGGCACAGCCGTAATGCTCACCAGCCCGCTCAGGGTATCAAAGGTGATGTTGGCAAAGGGCACACTGGCCGGCGAAAGGCTGTAAGTTACAGTCTGCCCCGCCTCATCCGGTGGTACCGGGTCGGGGGTTACCGTCACCGTTTCTGTAGTTACAAAATCTTCATCCACCACCACATCTCCGCTCAGGCTAAAGGTGGGGGGCGTGTTGTCTGTTTGGTTAACCGTCAGGGTAAAGGTTTGGCTATAAACATTGTTGGGAAAGGAACCGTCATTGGCATATACGGTAAAGGTTTGACTACCATAAAAATTGGGTACAGCCGTCACACTCACATTGCCCGTATTGGGGTCTATGCTCACATTGGCAAAAGGCACCGCAGGCGGGTCGAGGGAGTACAGCACCTGCTGCAATTCCTCTCCGGGTTTGGGTGGACCGGCCGTGACCGTCACCATTTCTACACCCGGGAAGTTTTCGTTCAGGTTGAGGTCGCCGCTGAGGGTGAATACAGGGGGGTCATTGACCTGATTGACAATGAGTAAGAACCCCAGATTGGCCAGGTTGTTAGTGGCCTGTCCGTCGTCGGCGCGTATGGTAAAAAACTGCGAGCCCACCTGGTCGGGTATGGCCGTGATGTTCACCGTGCCGGTGGCAGGGTCAATGCTCACATTGGCAAAGGGCACCGTAGCGGGCAGCAGGCTGTAAGTTATGCTTTGGCCTGCCTCATCGGCCGGGGGCGGCAGGGGAATGACACTGAGGGTGCGCGTCCCCACAAAGTCTTCCTGAGCGATGATGTCGCCCGTATGGGTAAACACGGGCGGATCATTGACTGGATTTACCTGCAAAGTAAAGGTTTGGGTGGCCAGGTTGTTGTTGCGCTGGCCATCATTGGCAGTGAGGGTAAATACCTGGCTGCCGTTGCTGTCGGGTACGGCCGTAACGCTTACCGTGCCCGTGTTGGGGTCTATGCTCACATTGGCAAAACTCACCGATGCGGGGCTGAGGCTGTAGGTGACCATTTGGCCGTTTTCAGCTGGTGGCACCGGATCGGGAGTTACGGTCAGGCTGGCTGTTCCGGCAAAGTCTTCATCCAGGATGATATCTCCGCTGGTGGTAAAGGTGGGAGGGGTATTGTTGGTCAGGTTTACCGTGAGGGTGAAAGTCTGGCTGTAGGTGTTGTTTTGCGCCTGGCCGTCATCGGCGGTAAGGGTAAATGTTTGGGAGCCAGACTGGCCGGGCACAGAGGTGATGCTTACCATGCCGGTGTTGGGGTCAATGCTCACATTGGCAAAGCTCACCGTAGCCGGCGACAAGGTGTAGGTGACCACCTGGGCGCTTTCATCGGCCGGTACGGGGGCTGGGGTTACGCTCACCACTTCAGTGGTGGTGAAGTCCTGGTCCACATTGATGTCGCCGCTGAGGGTAAAAGCGGGGGGGTCGTTGACAGGGTTTACCAACAACTGGAAATTGTCGCTGGCCGTGTTGTTGGCGCTCTGGCCGTCGTTGGCCGTAACAGTGAAGTTTTGTACACCCGAAGCATCCGGTGCAGCTGTTACCGAAACCACCCCGGTAAATGCATCTATGCTCACATTGGCAAAACCCACCGTAGCCGGGCTGAGGCTGTAGGTTACGGTTTGACCGGCCTCATCGGGGGGCACCGGGTCGAGAATGGCCGTAACCTGCTGGGTGCCGGCAAAATCCTCGTTCAGCAGCAGGTCCCCACTCATGCTGAAAGTGGGCGGCTGATTCACGGCATTGACGGTGAGGGTAAAGGTGCGGGTGGCAAAATTGTTTTGCAGCTGCCCGTCATTGGCCGTTATGGTAAATACCTGGCTGCCATTGGCATTGGGTACAGAGGTGATGAGTACCGTGCCGCTAAGGGGATCAATGGATACATTGGCAAAAGGCACCGTGCCGGGCGCCAGGCTGTACAGCACCAACTGCCCGGCTTCGTCTAGAGGCACGGGATCGGGGGTTACCGTTACCATTTCGGTGGTGCTGAAATTTTCGTCCACCACCACATCCCCGCTTACACTGAAGTCCGGCGGGTCATTTACGGCATTGATGCGCAGCACGAAGGTCTCGCTGTGGGTAAAATTCTGGGCCTGGCCGTCGTCGGCCGTAAGGGTGAAAATCTGTTCTCCGGAGCTGTCGGCTATGGCCGTGACGCTCACCGTGCCGGTGAGCGGGTCCAGGCTCACATTGGCAAAGCTCACACTGGCCGGAGTGAGGCTATAGGTTACCACTTGCCCACTTTCATTGGCCGGTACAAATCCCGGTATGACGTTTACGGTTTGCGTGCCACCAAAATCCTCATCCAGCAGCAGGTCTCCGCTGGTGGTGAATACAGGCGCATCGTTGACGGCATTCACCGTGAGGGTAAAGCTCTGGGTAGCCACATTGTTTTGCAGTTGCCCGTCGTCGGCAGTTACCGTAAAGGTTTGGCTTCCAAACTCATCCGGCACGGCCGTGATGGTAAGGGTCCCGCTGAGGGGATCTATGCTCACATTGGCAAAAGATACCGAGGCAGGACTGAGGGAGTAAGTAACCTGCTGGCTCTGTTCCCCCGGTGGCACCGGGTCGGGCGTGAGGGTGATGGTTTCGGTGGTGGAAAAATCCTCATCCAGGCTCAGGCTGCTGCTGCTGAGGCTGAAAGTAGGAGGGGTATTGGGTGGAGGCGGGCCGCTGTCGGTGAGTACCTGTATGGCCGATATTTTGGGCTGATCCACCGTAGCCGAAAAATCCAGGTTGATGAAGCCGTCGGCTATGGTGACGGGAAAGTCTTTGGTGAAGGCAGTAAAAGCCCCGGCTTCGGCAAAGATGTCGAAGTTGGTGAGTACGGGCTGACCTTCCAGGCTGACGTCCATGATGCGTGCAGCGGGCGCCGTATGAAAAATTTCGGCAAAGTGCAGCCTGATCTTGTAGTTGCCATTGCTCACGGGTATGGCATAGCTGAAGCCCCCTGCCGCCGTTCGCTCGCTCTGGTAGAGGCTGTCATCAGGGGTATTGGCAATGGGGTTGGTGGTAGTAAACACATTGCCGCCGGTGAAATAAGTATCGGCTTCATACAGCTCCCCGCTGCTGGCAGTATAGGCATTGCCGCCGCAGTTGATGTTGACGAGGCTGGATGCGGCCACTTCCGACTGCACCGTGAGTAAAAAGCTGTCCACGGCTATGTTGTTGTAGGGCTGGCCGTCGTCGGCATAGACGTAAAATACTTGTGTACCGAAGGAGTCGGGCACAGCGGTGATGCTCACCTCTCCCGTGAGTGGGTTGATGCTCACATTGGCAAAACTCACGGCCGGAGGGCTGAGGCTGTAGATAACGCTCTGGCCGGCTTCGCCGGGTGGCGGTGGAAGGGGGCTTACCAGCACGCTTTCGGTGGAAGTGAAGTTTTGCATCACATTCACATCGCCCGACAAGCTGAACACTGGCGGGGTATTGGGTGCCTGGGGAATCTCGCTGCCTACAATGGCGATCCAGTCCTCGGTACTGCCGCCCGGAGGCAGGCCAATGCCCGCCCAGCCGGGCCCGCTCAGGCTGGATACACTACCCGTCTGCAGGGGGCCGCCCGTACGGGGGTTAAACCACTTCACGGGCAGGCTGCCGCCAAAGGCGCCCAGGTCGAGCTGGGTAGTGCCACCAAAGGGCAGGTAGATGAGGTAGCTCACACTGTCCCAGGCAAAGCAGTACGCCTGGGGATTGTCCACCAGCTCATCGGCAGGGCGCATGGCCAGGAAAGTGCTGTGGTCCAGCATAAACTGCCGCGCAATGCGGGTGTAGTCCCACATCTGATCCCTGGACCTGAAATCTTCACAATCCAGGTCATTATGGGCTTCGTCGTAACCAAAATACCACTCCGTGCCCCCGCCGCCGGCAAAGAGGTTGGCATACAGAGCCTGATGGCGGATGGCGTGGTGGTTGTTTCCTGGGCCGTCGGGGGCTACGCCCGTTTGAAAGGGCCCGATTTCATCGGAAAAAACTGCCCAGGGGTGCCCGCTTTGGGCCGACTGGAGCACCCACTTTTGGGTCTCTGCGTGAATGTCGGGCAGGTCCATTTGCAGGCTGGCCACCTCCATGAGCGAATTTCCCAGCAACTGGCCGTATATGTCCTGCTGCTGCCCAATAAAGGTGTGTACGTTTATCACATGCTGGTAGGGGTCCAGCTGGCGAATGTATTGGGCCATGTCCAGGCGTTGCTGGTGGGTGTTGGTATTTTCTTCGCCCAGGTTCCACATCAGCCCGGGGTGGTGGGCAAACCTGGCAATGAGCTCGCGCAGGTACAGCTTGCGGTAGGTGCCCAGGTAGCCGCCGTCCAGCAACTGGTCGTTTTCCTGCTCCTGTAGTACCAGGTGCAGCACAATGCCTTTTTGCTGAAGGTGCTCAAAGACGATTTCCCACTGGGCAAGCTTGGAGACATCAAAGCGGTCGCGCATCCAGTATTCCGTCCAGGGAAAAACCTCACGCCCGTCGCCATCCACATTCATGGTGAGAAAATAGAGGGCGTTCACCCCTTCAGAAGCCAGGTAATTAATTGCGCCAATGATGCCTTTGCCTTTTGTTCCTTGCCATTGGGGGTCGCCTGGCTGCCAGTCGCCTACATGGGGCAGGTAGTGATGCAGCCCGTCGCCCTGGTAGGCGTATGGCTGTCCCTGACTCACATAAGGGTCTGTGGTTTCCAGGGCATTGCCATTACCCCCATTGTCATAGGTATTATCAAATTCGGCATAACCCAGAAAGTTTTCCGGACTGTTGCTACCTCCCTTGAAAAAGTATTCGCCGGTTTCGGCAAAACGCAAATAGCGCTGCCTGGCGTATTCAAGTCGTCCTTTGGCACGCAGATCGTTGCCGGTTTTGTCGTTGGGTCCTATGGTGAAAGAACCGCTGAGCCCGTCCGGCGCCATAGGCGTGCCGGCCAGAGGGTTGTCGTCTATGGCCACATTGGTACCCGTTCTGAAGGAGACGGTGTAGGTCCAGGTACCTTCCTCGTCGGGGGTGAAATGCACCCGCCATTTGTTGCCGCTGCCGGCACTGGTTTCAGCTGCATTTCCATCAGCTGCAAAATAACCCGGCACCACATACTGTTTGCTGCCATTGCTGAAGGTGACGTCCAGGCGGTAGTTGAGAAAGGGGTTGTACAAATCATCCTCGCTGCTGCCGGGGCCGTCAAAGGTGAGGGTAAGGGTATGCCATTTTTTTAATTCACCCGAAACAGTCTCTCCAGTACCGGCTGAGGCATTGACCACCCACAACAGGGCATCGCGTATGTGGTTACGAAAGAAGGTATCGGTGGTAAAGTTGGCCGGGTCGTGGCCCAGGGCAGTATAAAAGGAACGCCCGCCACCAGGCAGGTTCATGTACCAGGAAATGGGCCGTGGCGCATCGTAGGACTGGTTGCCCGTACTGCCCACGCGCAGCACTTCTACTATGCCGGGACTGAGGTAGCCGTTTTCCCAGTAATAATACTCCTCATTTTTGTTCCAGGGATTAGGTAGGTTATCCAGAGAAGGGTGAGGGTTAATATGGGTGAGGTCCGCGTTGTAATTTTGTGCCGTATGATTGGGGTTGGTTTGTACACTGCCCCCACACACTGTTTCGGCATAAAAATCCCAAAAACCGGTGTCACCTCCGTTTGCCGAACTGTGCCGGTAGGTGTCGCTGGCGGCATGTATGCCCAGGTAGCTGCCGCCACCAAGTATGTATGCTTCGAAATTGGCCCGCTGCTGAGCATTGAGGTTATAGCTGCCCGAAGTATTGGACCACACAATCACATCGTACTGCTGCAGGGTAGCCAGGTCGTTAAAGCTGCTGCCATCCGCATCGTGGTCAACGGCGAAGTTGTGTATGGCCCCCAACTGCTGAAACATTTGCAGGCTTTCATCGGCTGTGCCGTGGTCCCAGCCAGTGGTTTGCACGTAGTGCAGCAGCCGGAAGTTTTGACTCAGCAGGGGTTGCATACCTGCCAGCAAAGTAAGAATGATGTGCAAGAACAGTGGGCGAACATCGTGTATTAGAGCGCTCATATTTACAAGATTGCGAGGAGCATTTGGGCTTGGTTCCTTGCAGGGGCAAAAGTAGGGTTTTTTATTCTGTTGATAAAAATTATTACAACTGTAATATGTTATCAATATTGTTTTTTGTTAAAAATATAATATGAATCTTACATATTTATAGGTGCAATTATCACACCAGAAAGGCTTTTCTCATAGGAGAAGCCAAATTTAAGGAAAATTGCGATTTATTACCCAACACGCACACCATTTGAAAAGGGTGTAAATTGAGGTATTGTTTTGTCGAAAAACCTACCAGCATGCACGTATAAATATGCGCCGGGGTTGGGTAAAAACTTGCAACTAAGCCGGTAGGTTTTAATTTTGCCTTACCTGAATAAAAACAGCTAAATGCAAACAATTGATCTGGTATTTCACGATGGAAGCAGGAACAAGCTGCAATATGTTGCCCCTCCTGAAGGGAGCGTACCGGCAGATTTTTCCGTGCTGCTTTTGCCTGCCCTGGGGGTAAGGGCCTCCTACTACGAGCCATTTGTGCGGGCGCTGAGCCAGCGCGGCATACCTGCCTGCAGCCTGGACTGGCGCGGGCATGGGCTATCCAGCCTGCGTCCTTCGCGCAGGCACGACTGGGGCTACCGCGAGCTGGTGCAGGACACCCGCGAGGCCCTGGAGGAGATGAAAGCGCTTTTTCCCGGTCAGCAGAACATGATCATCGGCCACAGCCTGGGCGGCCAGATCGGCAGCCTGGTGGCTGCCAGGTATCCCGAGCTGGTGCAATACCTGGTACTCATGGCGGCCTGCACGGTTTATGACCAAAGCTGGCAGGGAGTGGGCCGCTTAAGGGTGGCCTTTGCCGTACGTGCTTTTGCTCCCCTGAGCCGTTTGCTGGGCCATTTTCCGGGAGATAAGCTGGGCTTTGGAGGCCGGGAAGCGAAGGGGGTAATGCGCGACTGGAGCTACAATGGCAGAACGGGTGAATATGCCCCGGCTGGCGATACCTTCAACTATGAAGGGGCGCTGCGCAAAACCCGCCTGCCGGTGCTGGCCCTCAACATGCAGCAGGATGAGATGGCACCTGAAGCAGCCACCCGCCATTTGCTCTCCAAATTTGGTGGGCAGGAGTTGATCAGCATGAAAGTCGTCTCAGCCCAAGAGGCGGGGGTTCCCCGCCTCAATCACTTCAACTGGGCCAAACAGCCCGATTTTTTCGTAGATCAGATTCTTCAGTGGAAGCAGGCGCTGGCCTGAGTGCAGCAGTCCTTATTTTTTTTGGCCAAATAGCTGCACCACAGCCGCCATACCCGTGTGGTAGGCTCCCTCAATGACTTCTCTCTGTATTTCCCTGGCTATATGCAGCTCCAACTGGCCCTGAAAATCGTCCAGCAAGTCTTGCAGGGAGTAGAGCAGTTCCTTGCGGGGCGGCCCTCCGGTTTTAAATTGCAACTGTGATGGGTGGTAGGCCTCCTGCACCCAGAAGCCGCCACTTTTGAGTGCCTTGAGTGCACCGCGGTGTACGCGGGTACGAATTTCAGGCGGGAAGTGTCCAAAAATGGATACGATCCCATCGTAGGCATTGGCCGGAAAGGCCCAGGTACTCAGGTCGGCCTGGAGGGTGTGTATGTGCACGCCTTTTTCCCGGGCCAGGGCCCGGGCTTTTTTCAGCCCCTCTTCGGCCAGGTCGATGGCCGTAACCTCAAAGCCAAGCCCCGCCAGGTAAACGGCATTGCGGCCTTCTCCTTCTGCCAGGCAGAGCACCTTGCCAGAGAAGGCGCTCAGATCCAGAGAAGCCAGAAAGTCGTTGGGTTTTTTCCCATACACATAGGCCTGCTGCCGGTAGCGCTCGTTCCACATGGCGGCTAGCGGGTTAAACGCGTTCAACGATGAGGGCAGAGGCGCCACCGCCGCCATTGCAGATCGCAGTCATGCCCCTTTTGGCGTCTTTCGCATTGAGTACCCCCAGCAGGGTAGTGAGTATGCGGGCGCCGGAGGCGCCCAGGGGGTGGCCCAGAGAAACCGCTCCTCCGTGTACATTGACTTTTTCGGGGGCAATGTCCAGCACTTTGTTGAAGGCGATGGGCACCACAGCAAAAGCTTCATTTACTTCGTAATAGTCGATGTCCTCCTTACTGAGGCCCGCGCGCTGGAGGGCCAGGGGAGCAGCCAGGGTAGGAGCTGTGGTAAACCAGCGGGGCTCCTGGGCGGCATCGGCAAAGGCCACGATTCGGGCCAGGGGTTTTAGTCCCAGCGCCTTTACTTTGGCTTCACCGGCTATCACCAGGGCACTGGCCCCGTCGTTGATGGTGGAAGCATTGGCAGGAGTAACTGTGCCATCGGGCGTAAATACCGGGCGCAGGTTGGGAATTTTGTCAAATTTTACCCGTTTGTATTCTTCATCTTCATCCACCAGCAGGGGCGGCCCTTTGCGTTGGGGCACTTCTACAGGTACAATCTCCTGTTTGAACAGCCCGCTTTCTGTGGCTGCGGCTGAGCGTTTGTAGGAAAGTATGGCGTATTCGTCCTGCTCTTCCCGGCTGATCTGGTACTTGCTTGCAGTCTGGTCGGCACATACCCCCATGGCGATTTGGTCATACACATCAGTAAGTCCGTCTTTTACCAGCCCATCCACCACCTCTCCGTGGCCATAGCCATAGCCATAGCGGGCTTTGGGCAGGTAGTAGGGGGTATTGGTCATGCTTTCCATGCCACCTGCCACGATGAGGTCGGCATGGCCCAGCATGATGCTTTGTGCAGCAAACATTACGGCCTTGAGGCCGGAAGCACACACTTTGTTGACGGTGGTACAGGGTACGTGCTGGCCGATGCCGGCCCCCAGGGCTGCCTGGCGGGCAGGTGCCTGGCCCAGGTTGGCACTCACCACATTGCCCATGAACACTTCATTTACTTCGCTGGCCGGCACCCCTGCTTTTTCCAGGGCGCCTTTGATGGCCACTGACCCCAGTTGGGTGGCTGAGAGGGGAGCAAAAACGCCCCCAAAGCTGCCGATGGGGGTACGCACAGCCGAAACAATATACACTTCCTGATTCATACCGATGTAGTTTTAGTCTTTTTGAGGCCCCAAAGTTAGAACATTTGCAGGCGCTGAACAAAAAGAATGCAAAAGGGGGGCTATTGTTCCCATTTTTGCAGAGCCTTGTGCATCACCCTGTACCACAGGGGCGGGATGAGGGACAGTATCATCATGCCCGGATAGCCGGAGGGCAACTGTGGGCTTTCGTCAAAATGGCGCAGTACCTGGTACTTCCGGCTGGCTTTGTAGTGGTGGTCGGAGTGGCGGGTAAGCTCGTAGAGGAGGATGCGGCCAATGCTGCGGTTGGTGTTCCAGGAATGGCTGGGCAGCACCCGCTCATACACACCCGGGCGCAGTTCTTTCCTGCGCAGGCCGTAGTGCTCGAGGTAGTTGACCGTTTCGAGCTGAAGAATGCCTACCAGGGAGGCGGCCACAAAGGCCAGCATGGCCTGCCAGCCAAACACACCTGCAATGAGCAACAGCAGCCCCCCTTGCAGCACATGATACTGCAGCATGAGGTTGTGCAGGGAGAAGAAGGCCTTGCCCTGGCGGGCCAGGCGCTGGCGCTCCAGTTGCCAGGCCGAGCGGTACCCCCCCGTGATAGACTGCCACCAGAAAGCATAGAGGTGCTGGTGTTTGGGAGCAGAGGCCGGATCCAGAGGGGTAGCCACATTTTTGTGGTGCCCCCGGTTGTGCTCAATGAAAAAATGCATGTACAGGGAACCCAGCAACAACAGCTGGGCCATCCACTGTTCGTAGCGCTTGCTGCGGTGCCCCAGCTCGTGGGCCACATTGATGCCCAGCGACCCACAGGAAATGCCCATGCTCAGTATAAAACCCAGCATTTCGTAGGGCGCCAGTTGGCGGTAACTGAAACTATAGAGGAAATAACCCAGCAAAGCAAAATGGATGGGCACATTGAGGTACAACAACAGATCAAACAACCGCTTGCGCCTGAGAAGGTTTTCCTCTTCAGGGCCGGGGTTGGCGGTGCTGCCGCGCAGGCCCATTTCCAGCAGGGGCACCAGCCCAAAGAGTACGGCTATGGCCAGAAAAGACCAGGCACCTGCCAGCCACATAGAGAGAAATACCAGCAGGGGCACCGTATAGGCGAGTAAATATTTGAGGTCCTTCATGTTGATATAGTCTCACATAGGTTTGGATATTGAATGGCTAACTGTGCTGATCAGTCAGGGACCAGTACCCGGTCGATGATGTGTGCCACCCCATTGGTACCCTGTATGTTGAGTATAATGGAGTTGGTAAACCCATTGATGTTGATGCCGTTGTCAAAGGGAATGATCTCAATGGTTTCATTGTCATTGAGGGTTTCCAGCACGCCCCCGGGCAAAGTTTCAGCCCGGTGGTTGCCTCTGATGAGATGGTAGCGCATCACCTCTCTGAGGCGTTGGGGGGTCATGTCGTCAAAAGAGCTGATGCCGGGCGTAATATCAAAAAATACCTGAAAGGCCTCATCGGTGGGGGCCATCAGGGTGTGGGGCTCGCCTCCCTGGAGCAGGCCCATGAGTCCGGCTTTTTCCAGGCCTTCCAAGAACTTGCTGTGTACGCCACCTGCTACGAGCAGGTCCACTGCAGTGGGAAAGACCAGTACACTGTCGATGCCGTGAATATAGCCGTTTTTGGCTTTTAAATTTGTTTGCACCACATTGGCTTTTTTGTTGAGCTCGGCCCGAATGCCGTTAGAAGCAATGAAAACGCTCAGGGGGGTGTTATCGGGGCCCAGGTTGGTGGGCGTGGTGTAAAAATTGGTAATGATGTTTTCTATGGCGGCACTGCCCACCTGCAGGTGATAAGACAGCAGGTTTTGACGGGTCTCCTGGGGCAGAGCAGCCATGTTCACAATGCCATTTTCTCGCATATACAACTCAAAGGCAGCATCGGTGGGGGGGAAGATGGTCATATTTAGCCCACCGTCCAGTTGGGCCATGAGGTCGGCATCGTCCACCAGGCTAAGGAAAGTGGTGTAATGGCCTTGTTGTTGTAAAGTTTGTAGCAGGGTGGGGAGGTCTTCCGTTTCATCTTTCAAACACGAACTTCCCAGGCATACAAAGCAAAAACAGAGAGATGCCCACAGTAATTTTTCAAATGTTTTCATAATGTAAAGTTGATGAAGATTCCTTACTAAAACACAAAGAAAAATGAAAACGTTGCTTGTGCTGACCGCAAATGGGCCCAGGCATCAAGCTGCCGGCAATTTATTAAAAGCTTTTGAGCGTTCCTACCCGTCAGTTGGTATTTGGGGAATGGTGATGGTAAATACAGAGCCTTTGCCTTCCTGGCTCTTGACGTGCAAGTGTCCCTGATGCAGGGCTACAAATTCCCTGGCAATCACCAGTCCGAGGCCGGTACCGGGGAAGTCCAGGGCGTTGCTCGCCCGGTAAAAGGACTCAAACAATTTACTTTGGTCGGCAGCAGGGATGCCAATGCCATCGTCTATGACTTCAAATTTGAGCTGCTCTTCCTCAAAAACGAGCCTCAGCAGGGGGTTTCCCCGGCCTTCGGAATATTTAAAGGCATTGGAGATGAGGTTGAGCAATACGTGACTGATGAGCTTGGTGTCCAGCGCCACCGGCCTGGGAACGCCCTTGTACTCGAAGTCCAGTTTGCGCTCATCAGTTCGGAGCAGCGAAAAGTCGGCTGCCAGTTGTCGGCAAAAGGCAATAACATCCACTTTCTGGGGTTGAAAGCGTTCTTTTCCCGCATCCAGTTTCTCCAGCACCAGCACGTCGTCTATCATTTCGGTCAGCCGATTGATTTCCTCCTGTATGCGGTGGTAAATTTTTTCAAAGGGCGCTTTTATTTGTTCATGTTGTTGCTGCTGAAACAGCAGTTTGAGCAATTCGATATTGGACTGGACCACGGCCAGGGGGGTGCGGAACTGGTGCGAGGCAATAGATACAAATCGCGACTTCAACTCCTTGAGGCGGCGTTCTTTTTCCTGATTGAGGGCCTCGTTGAGCTTGCGTATCTGGGCTTCCTTTTTCTTTTGCTCGGTAATGTCGGAAAAAGAAGCTACCACGGCATGGGGTTTTTGGGCGCCGGGATGGACGATGGGCACGGTATTGACCGATATCCAGCGTACCTCCCTGCCCGGCTTGTCGATGCCCATGATCACATTGCTGCATTTTTTGCCGCTATGAAGGCTGAGCAGTACCGGGTGAGCGAGCTCGGGAAACGCTTCACCCTGCTCATCAATGGTGCAGGCCTGACTGTGGTTGACTGCCAGGCCGGAAAGGTGGTGCCTTTCCAGGCCCAATATTTCTTCGGCTCGCGGGTTGCTGGCCATAATTATCCCCGATTCATTGATGAGCAATATGCCCTCGGCCACGGCATTAATGACAGACTCGTAGCGGCTTTCGCTTTCGATGCGCTGTTTGTGGGTTTCGGCTTCCTGCAGGGCGCGGCTCAGGGCTGGTACCAGGCGTTTGAGCTTGTTTTTCAGCACGTAGTCGGTGGCTCCTGCCTTGATGCTTTCAATGGCAAACTCCTCACCTATGGTACCCGAAACAATGATGAAGGGGGTGTCGGGCTGGTGCTGCCTGGCCAGGGCCAGGGCAGACATGGCATCAAAACTCGGCAGGGTGTAATCGGCCAATATGCAGTCGAAGGTCTGGGATTGCAGTTTTTTGAGGTAGGCTTCCCGGTCTTCTACCACCTCGTAGTCCGCTTCTACCCCTTCCTGGGTGAGCAAATGCTGAATCAGCAAGGCATCCAGCTTGTCATCTTCTAGTTGGAGAATGTGTAAACCCGTGTTCATAAATCTGTAGTTGCCAGCCTGTGCCAAAGATAGAGTTTCGCCCAGGATTTTGGACATATTCTCAAAAAATACTGTGTATTTTAAAACTTTTAAGGTATTTTTAAAAAAAAATAATATTACTCATCTGTAATAGGTATTTTATCCAATAAGACTGCCTGTGCTGGATAATATTCTAACAAAGGAAGCAAGTATCCTCATACTGGAGGATTCCCTGGCCGATGCCAACCTCATGGGCATTGAGCTGAATGAGGCAGATATTGCCTTCTCAGCACGGCGGGTTGAAACCAGAGCGGAATTCATCAAAGCGGTAGAGGCCAGCTGCCCGCATTTGATACTGGCCGACTACCACCTGCCAGCCTTTAACGGGCTTGAAGCCCTGGCACTTGCCCAGGAAATATGCCCCGACGTACCCTTTGTGATCGTAACGGGGGCACTGGGAGAAGAACGGGCCGTGGAATGCATCAAAAAGGGCGCCACGGATTTTTTGCTCAAAGACAATATGACCCGGCTGCCACAGGTGGTGTTGAGGGCCTTGCGCGAAGGGCAGGAAAAATACGAACGCAAACAGGCAGAGCAGGCCCGCAACCGGCTGATTGACATACTGGAAGTCACTACAGACTTTGTGGGAATGGCCGACCTGGAGGGCAAGTTGGTGTACGTCAACCAAATGGGCAGAAAACTCAGGGGGTATAAGGAAGGAAAATATGCCGGAGACCTCAACCTGTCCGATTTTCACCCTCCCCATATCGTAGAGTTTCTTCGCCAAAAGGCCATCCCCATGGCCATGAAGCAGGGAGTGTGGAGTGGGGAGACCATCATCCTTGACCATCAGGGCGAAGAATACCCCGGCCTGCAGTCCATTATTGCCCACAGGGACCAGGAAGGTAAGCTCGAATATTTTTCCACCATTGTGAGAGATATTTCCCTGCTCAAAAAAGCTGAAAATCAAGCCATCAGTGCCATTGTGCGGGGGCAGGACCAGGAGCGCAAGCGCATTGCGCGCGAGCTGCACGACGGCCTGGGCCAAACCCTGACCGCTGCCAGCCTCAACCTGGAGGCAGTAAAACAAAAAATCTTCCAGCTGGACCCTGCTGCCCAGCAACTCTTCCACACTGCCTTCCAACTCATCCTTTCGGCCATCAGAGAAAGCAGGGAAATTTCGCACAACCTCATGCCCAAAGTCATAGAAGACTTTGGCCTCATACCGGCTTTGGAAAACCTGCTCAACAAAGTCCGGCAGGCTGCCGATGCCCGCATCCGCTTTTACCACCATCTGAGCGATAAAAAACTGGATTATGAAGTGGAGTTAAACTTGTTCCGCATCGCTCAGGAAGCCCTGAGCAACATCTTGCGGCATGCCAATGCCCGCCACATCTCCGTACAGCTGATTGAGCACGAAGATACACTCATTTACACCATAGAAGACGACGGTAAAGGCTTTGATTTGGAAGAAGTCAAAAAGCATGGACGGGGCATTGGCCTGATGAGCATGAAAAACCGCGTCGTTTCCATAGGAGGGAAAATATCCATCGACAGTGCCCCGGGGGCAGGTACAATTATTGCCATCGAATTATCACTTCAACCTCATGAAAAATTCCCGGAAGAAATATCAACTCATGCTGGTAGATGACCACAGCATTGTGCGCGACGGCATCAAAGCCCTGCTTGCCGACCAAAAACAGCTTAAAATTGTTGCCGAAGCCCAAAATGGAGCCGAAGCCCTGCGCATACTGGAAGGTCGCCACATAGACCTGGTACTCATCGACATCAACATGCCCCAAATGAATGGCATCGACTGCACCAAGCTGATCCGCAAACAATACCCCAAAACCAAAGTGCTGGCCCTTTCCATGTTTAAAGAAGAGCAGCACATACGGCACATCCTCAAGGCGGGCGCCATGGGCTACCTGCTCAAAGATGCCGGCAAAGAAGAACTCATCCGGGGCATACAGGCCGTACTCAACGGCCAGAATTACTTCAGCCCTGAAGCCAGCCAGGTGGTGATGAAAGACCTCGTAGGCCAAAGCACACGCAAACCCAGGCCCCCTTTTTCCTACCCCATTTACCTCACCGAAAGAGAAAAAGACGTACTGAAGCTCATTGCCCAGGAATTGACCAACCAGGAAATCGCCCAACAACTCAGCATCAGTACCCGCACCGTAGATGCCCACCGCCGCAGCCTCATCCAAAAAATTGGCGCCCGCAATTCCATTGGACTGGTGAAATTTGCCATGGAACACAATCTCCTGGACGAGTAGTAATTCTACGCTTTTTTGCCTAGGTGTTTTACGCAGATTTACTGAGACGCATCGGTAAATTTGCCTAGAAAAAATTAGGTGTTTTTACGGGTTTCTTTATTCCTTCTGTTTTCCTATGTTTGCCAATGAGAATATTACATTACAACGTTTAAGATATAGGTTTATGGGGTAAAATTTATACGATTGAAATGAATAGGGTATTGATTATGAGCTCCAGCAGGGACATAGGCGAGGGCCTGAAGCACCTGCTGGGGAGTTCAGGGGTTTTGCAAGCCGAAATTTACGAAGGAGACCCCTGGCGCATTCCTCCTGCTTTTGCCACAGATTACGACCTGTTACTGGTTGATCTTTCCCAGCCGGAAACCAACAGCCTGCATGCCATCCGGCAGCTGCGGCTGCACCAGCCCGTTTTGCCCATTCTTGCCCTGGGCACTTACAGCGAGCCAGAGTTTGCACGCGCTATTATGCAGGCAGGTGCCTCGGCTTACCTCTCTATCGACAGTCCGGGCGAAATGATGCAGCAAATGATTTCCTCGGTATGCAATTCCTGAGGAAGGAAAAGCTGCCATGTGGCCTCTCCATCCCTGAGCTGCCAAATTGGAAAACCAGCTCTTCTTTTGCATATTGGGTGTGTCCAAACCAAGCTATGTGAAAGATGAACAGCCCGTTTCCCCTTTTTGCTACCACCATCTGCCGGTGCCTCTGCCTGCTGGTGATAGGGCCTGCTGCCTGTAGCCTGCTGCACGCCCAGCACTTTGAGAAAATTGCTTATCAAAACCAGGTGCACCCCTTCCTGAAGGTGGGCTTGTGGGCCTGGCCCCTGCCTGTGGATTACGACCAGGATGGCGACCTGGATTTACTCGTTTCCTGCCCCGACAAGCCTTACAATGGCATTTATTTTTTCGAAAACAAACAGGGCAATGTGGAAATGCCCCTTTTTGAAGCAGGAGTGCGATTGGGACCTGCCATAAAAAATGTGCAACTGTCATTCGTTTCAGACACTCCCAGGCTGTTGAGCCCGGGCATGGAATATACCCTGTGGAAAGAACAACCCCTTTCCAATCCCCTGCCCATTGCCCTGCAGACCGACTTCTCTGCTTTGCACCAGCGCATTCGGGCCAACCAATGGAAGTATGTGGACTATGATGGCGATGGCGACTCCGACCTCATTGTGGGCATAGGGGACTGGACAGATTATGGATGGGACAATGCCTACAATGAACAGGGCCTTTGGACCCGTGGTCCCCTGCATGGCGTTGTGTATCTGTCCATCAATTCGGGCACGCCTGAGCAACCGCATTATGAGCCTGCGAAAAAACTCACGGCAGGCGCCACCCCCATAGAGGTATATGGCATGCCCTCGCCCAATTTTGCCGATTTTGATGGCGATGGCGACCTGGACTTGCTCTGTGGCGAATTTCTCGATGGCTTTACCTACTTTGAAAATACCGGCAGTAGAACGGTTCCACACTACGCACAGGGAAGGCGACTGACCAATGAACAGGGCCCGCTGCGCATGGATCTGCAAATGATTACTCCGGTTGCCATCGACTGGACCCGGGATGGCTTTCCCGACCTCATAGTGGGGGACGAGGATGGGCGCGTAGCTTTGCTTACCCATAGCGGTAAGGTTCATCAAGGTATGCCCATTTTTCATTCGCCCCGTTACTTTCGCCAACAGGCAGCCGACCTGGCCTTTGGGGCCCTGGTAACACCTGTAAGCGTGGACTGGGATGCCGACGGAGATGAAGACCTGATCTGTGGAAATACCGCCGGCTATATTGGCTTGATCGAAAACCTCGACGGAGGCAACCCGCCCAAATGGGCCGAACCGGTGTACCTGCTGGCCGACGGGCGCCCCATACGCCCCATGGCCGGGCCCAACGGCTCCATACAGGGCCCCTGTGAGGCAAAATGGGGCTACACCACCCTGAGCGTGGCCGACTGGAACCACGATGGCTTGTACGACCTGGTGGTCAATTCGATATGGGGAAAGGTGGTGTGGTATCAGAATGTGGGCACGCCCACCCGGCCCATTCTCACAGCTTCCCGGCCTGTGGAAGTAGCCTGGCCGGGCCTGCCGCCCCGGCCGGCATGGAACTGGTGGCACCCCCAGGGCAACGAGCTGGTGAGCCAGTGGCGCACCACGCCTTATGCAATCGACTGGGACCAGGACGGGCTGAACGACCTCGTGATGCTGGACCATGAGGGGTACCTGGTGTTTTACCGGAGAATCAAACAAAACGGCCGCCTCATTTTACTGCCCCCCCAACGCATCTTTTACAGCCTGGAGGGCCTGAGCTACGACAGCAGGCACCGTCCAGGCGAGCAGGCGCCCAATGCCTGGTTGCGCTTGAATTACCGCCCGGCAGGAGGGAGTGGCAGACGTAAATTTTGCTTTACCGACTGGGATGGAGACGGCAGGCTGGACCTGATGGTGAATAGCGTTAATGTGCATTTTCTACGCAATGTGCGCCAGGAAGACGGGAAGGTGTTTTTCCAGGATATGGGTAAAGTGGATGAAATGGTACTGGCCGGACATACTACCAGCCCTACCACGGTGGACTGGGACCACAATGGCCAGCCCGACCTGCTGGTTGGGGCAGAAGATGGAAGGTTTTATTTCCTCAAAAATCCCCATCCAAAATAGGGGCAAAAGCTGCATGTCGCAGCTACACATCCCCATTCCCTCATTTTCGCATATTTTTTTTCCTACTTATACCAAACCCTAAGCTGCTATGAAACGAATATTTCCCCAACTCCTGCTTATTGGCTTCCTGCTGGCTGCTTTCCCGGCCAGGGCCCAGCTCAAGGCTCTGGTGGGGGGAACCCTCATCGATGGCTACGGCGGGCAGCCCCTGCACAACAGCGTCATCCTCATTGAGGGAGCACGCATTCTGGCCGTTGGCCGCCAGGGCGAATTAGACATCCCCAAAAGGGCAGAAATTATCTCTACCGAAGGCATGAGTGTGCTGCCCGGCCTGTGGGACATGCACGTACACCTCATGATCACCGGCCACAGCGACTACGCCCACTGGGACACGGCCTACATAGATGATTTTGAAAAAATCATCATGCCCGCTTCAGCCAAACAACTGCTACTGGCAGGCGTCACCAGCGCCCGCGACCTGGGTGCCCCCCTGCAGGCCAGCATTGCCGTGCGCGATGCCATCAAGCGGGGCGATATTCCCGGCCCCAGCATGTACATGTCGGGCCCCTTTATTCAGCACGAACCCTATCCCGGAACCGAAGCCTTCCGCTGGGGCGTGCAGGGCGTAGCCGATGCCAGGGCCAAAGTAAAGCGCCTGGCTGAGGCCGGGGTGGATTGCATCAAACTCATCGACCAGGACCAGATGAGCATGGAGGAAGTGCAGGCAGTGGTGGATGAGGCCCACCGCCACGGCCTCACCGTGGTGGCACATGCCCACCGTCCCGAAGAAATAAGGCGGGGTCTCAAAGCCGGGGTAGATTGTTTTGAGCATACGGGCCTCTCTTCTGCCCCCGAATACCCCCCCGATGTGATGGCCATGATCAAAGAGCGAACCGCCCAGATGAACCTGGGGCCCTTGTATTGGACCCCTACCGTGGAAGGGCTGTACAACTATGAGTATGTGCGCGACAACCCCGAAGCCCTGGACAATGACTGCTGGCATGAGGGATTGCCCCAGCACATCATAGATGACATCAAACAATCCATCCAAAAGCCCGGGCAACTGCCTTATTTCCAGCTTACCCCTATCAGGCGGCCCACCCTGCAGCGTAAGGTGAAACAACTGATGGAGGCGGGAGTGGTGCTGCTCATCGGTACCGACAGTGGCATCCCCATGAAATTTCACTGCCAGTCCACCTGGCATGAACTGGATGTGTGGGTAAATGAATTTGGCATAGATCCCATGTATGCCATCCGCGCTGCAACCTACTGGCCTGCCAAACTCATGGGGGTGGAAAAAGACTACGGCACCATCAGCGAAGGTAAGTATGCCGACATCATTGCGGTAAAAGGCGACGTGCTGCGCTATATTTCCCTTTTGCAGGATGTGAATATGGTCATTAAGCACGGGAAACGCCATAAATAGTACGCCTAAATTACATTAAAAGCATGAAACCTATTTCAGAATTGTTGGAGGTACTGGCGCTCAACCGCCTGGACGGCTATCAGTTTCAGGGTATTAGCAAAGACATCGGCAGCAAACGCGTGTTTGGCGGGCAGGTGCTTGCCCAGGCATTGTATGCAGCGGCTCAAACGGTAGAGCCCCAGCGGCAGTGCCACTCTCTGCATGCCTACTTTGTACTTCCGGGCGACCTCAAATCCCCCATCTTATTTGAAGTGGACGACATACGCGACGGAGGCAGTTTTTCCACCCGCCGCGTCATTGCAAGCCAGTATGGCAGGGCCATTTTTATACTGGCTGCCTCTTTTCAGCTCGACCAGCCCGGCCTTGACCACCAGATTGAAATGCTCAACGTGCCCCCGCCGGAGTCCCTGGCTTCCGATTGGCAGTTGGTGCAGCAACTGGATGAACCCTGGCGCAGCCGGTTGAGCCGCTTTTTCAGTGAAGATCGCCCCATAGAGTTCAAGCCGGTGGAACTCATCAACCCCCTGGAGCCTGGCCATCGTCCGCCTTTCCGCCACGTGTGGTTTCGCGCCAACGGTCGCCTGCCCGACGAGCCCGCCATGCATCGCGCCGTGCTGGCCTATGCCTCCGACTACAACCTGCTGGTGACGGCCCTGCTGCCTCACAATGTGTCCTTTCTCACCCACCAGGTTAAGATGGCCAGCATTGACCATGCCATGTGGTTTCACCGCGAATTTCGCGCCGACGACTGGCTGCTCTATGCCCTGGACAGCCCCAGCGCATCTGGCTCCCGTGGATTTTGCCGGGGTAGCATTTTCACACGCAGCGGCAAGCTGGTGGCCTCCGTTACCCAGGAAGGTCTTATACGGGTAGTGGGTGGAAAAGAAGGAAGTGCTTGAGTAGCAGGGAAATGAAGAAGTTGTTTTTTGAGTATCCCTTAATTGTTCTTTCTGTTTTCAAACATCACAAACTCAAAGCGCGGGTGCTCCTCTTGCTGGGTGATTTTCCATTGGGTGAGGTCAAAAGCAGGAAAATAAGCCGTGCCTTCAAACTGGCCTTTGATAAAGGATAGGTACATGCGGTCGGCCAGGGAGAGGCTTTGGCGGTAAATGCTGGCCCCGCCTGCGATGAATACCTCGCGGCCCAGCTTTCCGGCTGCCTCCAGGGCCGCTTCCAGGCTGGCATACACCTCTATGCCCTGCCTGGCGGGCAGGCTGCGGCTCACTACCAGCGTATGCCGGCTGCGGAGGTCCTGCCCAAATATTTCCCATGTCCTGCGACCCATGATCACCGTCTGATCGCGGGTGAAGGCCAGGTACTGGGCGTATTCTTCGGGTACCTGCCAGGGCATGCCGTCGGGCGTGCCGATGACATGGGTGTAAGAAAGGGCTGCAATAATGATATGCGTGGGCATAGCTATGGAGATTGACGCAAATATACCTATTTTTATCGCTTATCCCTTTTACGCATGGATGCACAAACCCTCAGCCGCCACATTAAGGCAAAAGGTCACGAACTGGGCTTCGACTTGCTGGGTATTTCCAAAGCGGAACGCCTGGAGCAGGAAGCTCATGAGCTGGAGGCCTGGTTGAAGCGCGGCCTGCATGGCCGCATGCAGTACATGGAAAACCACTTCGACAAGCGCCTGGACCCCCGCCTGTTGGTGCCGGGAGCGCGTTCCGTCATCAGTGTGATACACAACTATTATCCCCATCCC
>RFHT01000726.1 GCA_003696835.1 Bacteroidota bacterium | reverse complement strand
GGATTTTCCTTTTCGGTGGGGTTGTTGTTCTGTGGCATTTCTGCTTTTGCCGCCGCGGTGTTTTTGGTGGGCGAAAGTACAGAAAAACTGGACCGGCTGCGCTTTTTGCGCATGGCCAAATGGGCGCAAATAGCCCTGGTTTTGCTGGGAGGGCTGGTGTTTGTGTGTGCCTGGCTGGATGGGCTGCCGCTCTTGCGCCTGTACCTGCAGCACCCCCTGGCCCTCATCAGCGTGGCCCTGGCCACCCTGGCCGTGCCCCTGCTGTGGTGGAGCCTGTACCAGGGGCGCTACTGGCTGGCGCGCTTCACGGCTGCTTTCCAGATCGGTATGATTCTGCTGGGCTGGGTCGCTGTGCAATACCCCGTGATGGTTCACCTCCGGGGGCAGCAGGGCCTTAGCCTGATGGAGGCCCTTGCCAGTGAGCAGGTGCAGTTTTATGCGGTGCTGGCCCTGCTGGCAGGCAGTGCGCTCATTTTTCCGGCTTTGTATTACTTGTTCCGGGTGTTTAAGCTCCAGGACTCCCCCCGCCCCAGCTGATTTTTTTGCGATATATCAAAAGTCAACCATGGTTCATGCCCGGCATTCGCACCGCTGTTGTATATTTACATGAATAAAACCGAAAAGCATGGCAAAAAAGCTCTTTATTGCGGCCACGGGCCAGCACGTAGGCAAAACCACCTGTACCCTCGGGCTGGTAGCTGCCCTGAAAACGGCCGGCTACAATGTGGGCTACTGCAAGCCCGTAGGGCAAAAACACCTGATGCTGAAGGGCAAAATGGCTGATAAAGACACTGTGCTGTTTGAAAATATCCTGCAGTTTGAGGTTGAACCCGAGATACACAGTCCGGTGGTTATCGCTTCGGGGGTGACGTCCCGCTATATCAAAAAGCCAGAGCAGTACCACTTTGCCGAAAAAATCCGGCAGGCCATGAGCCAATTGGAAGCGCGGCACGACGTCATCATCTTTGAAGGCACGGGCCATGCAGGCGTGGGCAGCATCATCAAGCTCTCCAATGCCCAGGTGGCCAGCATGCTGGAGGCCGAAGTCATCATGGTGGCCGAAGGCGGCATTGGCAGCGCCTTCGACCGCCTCAACCTCAACCTGGCTCTGTTTCGCGAGCAGGGCGTGCCCATCAAAGGGGTGATCATCAACAAAGTACACCCCGACAAGTATGAGCGGGTGGAGTTTTTTCTGCGCAAGGCCCTGAAAGAGATAGGGGTGCCGGTGCTGGGGCTGCTGCCCTACGACCGCATGCTTTCTTTTCCGCTGATGTCCACTGTCAAAAAAGCCCTGAAAGCCCAGGTGGTATTGCATCCCCGGCGCCTGAACATGCAAGTGGAAGAAATTTTGGCCGGCTCCTCCATCGAAATAGACGAGTTTACCTATTTTCGCCACCTGCTGCTCATCGTCAACAAATCCAAGCTGGAAGAAACCCTGCGGGCCATTGAAGCAGGCGCCCGCGAGCGAAACATAACAGAATCGCCCCTCAGCGGCATTGTGCTCACCAATGAAGGACGCCAAAAGCAGGCCCCCGACCTCTCCGAACTCAACGACCCCTACATACTGAAACACCGGGTGCCGGTGCTCACCACTTCCCTGGATACCTACGACGCTGTGGTGGCCATCAGCCGCATTGAAGTAAAAATCAATACCCATACCCCCTGGAAGGTCAACCGCGCCATTGAGCTCATACATGAGCACGTGCCTATTCAGGAACTGATATAATGCCCCGCCGCCCGAAGGCTGTGTGTGATGTGCATCACTGATTTTCCATTGTGGAGAGGCGTTCTTTGCAACAATGATAAATAGTTAAACCTCAAAATTTTGATCACAATGGAAACACAAACCCCCATACTCAGTATGCCCCGCATAGGGGACCAAGCACCCGACTTCACGGCTAACACCACCCTTGGCCCCCTGACCCTTTCCGACTATGGAAAAGACAGTTGGGTAATCATGTTTTCGCACCCGGCCGACTTTACGCCGGTATGTACCACGGAGCTTACGGGTTTTGCCAAAGAGAAAGACTGGTTTGAGCAACACAATACCAAGCTCATTGGCCTGAGCATTGACAGCGTGCACTCCCACCTGGCCTGGGTGAACAATGTGCGGGAAAAAACCGGCGTGTATATGGACTTTCCCATCATAGCCGACCTGGACATGAAAGTGGCGCAGCTCTACGGTATGCTGCACCCGGGCGAGAGTGAAACGGCAGCCGTAAGGGCGGTATTTTTCATCGACCCCCAAAGGACCATCCGCCTCATCATGTATTATCCCCTGAATGTGGGCCGCAACATGCAGGAAATTAAGCGGGTACTGGAAGCCCTGCAAACCACCGATAGCTGTAACTGCGCCCTGCCCCTGAACTGGACAGAAGGAGAAAAGGTGATTGTTCCTCCGCCCAAAAACCTTCAGGAAATGGAGGAGCGCATAGCAGACCCGCAATTGGAAAAAGTGGACTTTTATCTGGCCATGAAGCCGCTTGAAAAAGCGCAGGCGGTTTAAGTTAGGTTGAGTGTGATAAGGTGGCAGCGATGTGCTGCCACCGCTTCTTAAGTTTCACCTGTAACAACACAAAGCATGCAAATCGATTACAAGCTCCCCAAAGAAGTTTATGAGGCCATTGCCCGCGAAATTCACAGCGATACCAGCCCGGTGGGCATAGACGCCAAAAAGACCCACATTCTTATTTTGTACAAGCTGGAAGCGCTCGAAAAGCGGCTGCAGCGCATAGAGGCAGCCCTGGAACAGAAAAAGTAGATGTTGATTGAGGAATCTTTTCGCTAGTTCAACGTGTTTGGATTGGTAAGGCTGATAAGTTGATGCTTATCAGCCTGTTTGTTTTTTGGGGGCATCGTCCCCTTCTCCCCCCACCTTTGATGTGTCAGGCTTGACCGCAGGGAAATTCCGCTTGGGGGAAGGTTGGGCTGCACCGTTCATGGCGTGCTCCGCACGCCAGCATGAACTGCCCGCATTCCCGGTTTAACACCGGGACAACTGCTGCGAAAATAGTGGGGTTTGCAACCACCCGGCAGGCCTGGGGCCCCTGCTACCGGCCCCAGTTGCAAACTGGCGCCGGCAGGCGGTTCAAACACTTTTGGTGTCACCTTGAGGTTGGGCTGCGTGCTGGCTTGGTGCGCCGAAAGGTCTCCTGCCTGCCGCGCAGCGGAAATAAAACTGATGGATGCAGTTCGCCCGGCACTAAAGTGGCCGGGCCAGG
>RFHT01000725.1 GCA_003696835.1 Bacteroidota bacterium | reverse complement strand
GGCGATACAAGTTTTGATGCCCTCCACAAAGTTGCCCAGGCGGATGTTCTCATTGGGGCTGTGCTGGTTGTTGTCGCGGTTGACGGTGGGTACGGTCACGGCGGGTACGCCCAGGGTGTTGATAAAAGGCGAAATGGGGATGGAGCCGCCCGAATTGCGTATGCGTATGGGAGGCTTGCCGAAGGCGCGCTGCATGCTGCGGCTGAGCCAAATGCCTATCTCTGAGTCGAAGGGCGTGCGGTAGGCCTGGTAGGAGATCTTGTACGAAAAATCGATGAGCCGGCTGATCTTCAGCCGCTCCGACTCCGTGGGCGTTCCCTGTACAAAATAGTATCCCTGCGCGGCAATGTGGTTGCGTATGAGCTGTATGAGCCGTTCGGCATCGCATTCGGGCACCAGGCGCACGTCTATTTCGGCCGTGGCCGTAGCCGGGATGATGGTGCGCACCTCCTCGCCTACCCAGCCGGCGGCCAGACCCCGGATGTTGAGGGAGGGGTAGGCAATGGCTTCCTGGTAGGTGTGCCCCACCCGGTCGATATCAGCTATGCCAATCTGGCGGCGTATTTCGGCCTCGTCGTCGGGTACCTGCTGCATGATGGCGCGGGTGTTTTCGTCTATGACAATGCCTTCGTAAAAGCCCGGAATGACCACCCGGCCTTCGGCATCTTTCATAGAGGCCAGTAGCTGGGCCAGCCGCAGGGCGGGATTGGGGGCGTAGTTGCCGTAGTGGCCGCTGTGCTGGGGCACCCGTGGGCCAAACACCTTGAGGGTGATGGTGGCAATACCGCGGGCACCAAAGGTGAGGGTGGGCTGGTTGCTGATGTGGCGGGGACCGTCGAGAATGACCAGCATGTCGGCGGCCAGGGCCTGCTGGTGGGCTTCCACCGCTGCAGGCAGGTGAGGAGAGCCCATCTCCTCCTCCATGTCCATGATTACCTTGAGGTTGGCCACCGGCTGCAGCCCGTGGGCCTGCATGGCGTCCAGGGCGGCCAGCAGCATCACAATGGGCCCTTTGGCATCCGAAGCCGAGCGGGCAAAATACCGCCACTCGGGGTCAAAGTTGTGCTCCAACTCGCCCCAGTCTATGATTTCCCACTCCCCCGCAGCATTGCGCTGCTTGAGCACCGGCTGAAAAGGATGGGGCTGCTGCCAGCGGGAGGGGTCCACCGGCTGGCCGTCCACCTGCACGTAGATGAGCACCGTTTTGAGTTCATCCGAAAGGTGGCGCTCGGCCAGCAGCAGAGGCAGGCGCTCAGTAGAAAGGCGTCTGCAGCTAAAGCCCCTTTTGCCAAAGGCCGATTCCAGCCATTGGGCATTCTTTTCCATGTCATCGGGAAAGTGAGCATCGTTGGGAATGGCCAGAAACTCCCGGAAACTTTGCAAAGCCTGGGCACGTACTTCCAGCACGAGCTCGTCCAGCGACTGGGAAAAAGCAGCCGCGGGCAGCAACCATAAAACAAAAAAGAAAACACGCATGATGTCGCCTGGGTTAGTGGTTTGGAGGCTTAAATATATAAAACTACCCGTAAAGCATGCAGAAAGCAGCCATGAATACAATTGTTTTTTTGGCCTGCATCTCGTAACTAGCAGCCCAAAATGGAACATTCCACCCCTTTAATGTACAGCACAACATGAAGCAAGGCCGTTCTGAAGAGCTGGGTACCAGGCCCATTCGTTCGCTGCTGGTGCAGCAGGCCGTACCCGCATCCATCGGTATCCTCATCCTTTCGGTATATGGCATAGTGGACACCATTTTTGTAGGCAGGTGGGTGGGGTCAATGGGAATTGCCGCCATCACCGTGGTGATGCCCATCACCTTTCTGATCGCCTCCATCGGCATGTCCATTGGCGTAGGGGGAGCGTCCATCATATCGCGTGCCCTGGGCGGGGGGCAGCGGCAGCGGGCCCTGCTGGCCTTTGGCAACCAGGTGAGCCTTACCCTCTTGCTGGCCGTGAGTGTGGTGCTGCTGGGGTCCTTTTTTCAGGAAGAAATTCTGATGCTCTTTGGAGGTAAAGGCGACATCATGCCACCTGCCAGGATATACTTTCGCATTTTGTTGCTGGGGGTGCCTTTTCTGGCCTGGGCCATGATGTCAAACAACGTGATACGGGCCGAAGGCAAGCCCCGTGTGGCCATGTACACCCTGGTAACGCCAGCTGTGGCCAACATTGTGTTGGACCCCATCTTCATCGTGGGCTTTGACATGGGCATAGCGGGTGCCGCCTGGGCCACTACCCTTTCCTATATGGCCAGCGCCACCTATGCCCTGCTACATTTTTTGGGTAAAAAAGCTGAAATGAAGCTGCTACTGCCCAACTTTCGCCTGCAATGGCCCATTGTACGCGAAATATTTGCCATCGGAGGGGTGACCCTGGCCCGCCAGGGCACCATCAGCATATTGGCCATTGTGCTGAACAATACCCTCTTCCGCTACGGCGGCGAGCTCAGCGTCTCGGTTTACGGCATCATCAACCGCGTGATGATGTTTGCCAACTTCCCCGTGCTGGGCATTACCCAGGGCTTTGTGCCCATAGCAGGGTACAATTACGGGGCCGAAAAATGGGACCGTGTGCGAAAAACCCTGAAAACCGCCATTACGGCCGGTACCGGCCTGGCCTTCATTATTTTTGCCGGCATCATGCTGTTTACCACCAGCCTGGTGGCCATTTTTACCCGCGAGCCCGGGCTGCTCACCCAAACGCCGCCTTCTCTGCGTATTGCCTTTCTGGCCACGCCCTTGCTGGCCGTACAGCTCATCAGCTCGGCTTACTTCCAGGCAGTGGGCAAAGCCTGGCCAGCCCTCTTCCTGGCCCTCACCAAGCAGGGCTTTTGCCTCATTCCCCTTTTACTTATTCTGCCCCTCAGCTTTGGCCTCGACGGCATCTGGTGGGCCTTCCCCATTGCCGATACCCTTTCGGCTTTGATATGTTTTTCTTACCTTCGGTACGAACTCAACAAAAACTTGCCTGCGCTCAGTAAAGAGCAGGCCTAAAAAACCTCAATTGCCATGTCAGCCCCCACCAAAACCTACACCAACGGAGAAGTGACCATCGTATGGAAACCCAAAACCTGCATACACTCCGGTGTGTGTGTACGCGGTTTACCCGAGGTTTTCCAGCCCAAGGCCAAGCCCTGGATCAAGATAGAGGCTGCCTCCACAGAAGCGCTTATTGCCCAGGTGAAGCAGTGCCCTTCCGGCGCCCTGTCTTATTTTATGAACGCAGAAGCAGCCCAGGAGCAGCAGCAAAACCTCCCCGAAGTGGAGGTGAGCCCCAACGGGCCGCTGATTTTTTACGGAAAATTGTTGCTGAAAGATCAGCAGGGAGAGCAAATCATCGACCGACAAAAAACTGCTTTTTGCCGTTGTGGTGCCAGCAAGCGCAAACCCTTCTGTGATGGCTCCCATCGCGAAATTGGCTTTCAGGCCTGAAGCTGACACATCTTGCTTCGCAGCTGGCAATTTTCCGAATGGAAGAACAAAGATAGTTTGACAGCCTAGATTCAAAACGTGTTCAATTAATGTAATACGAAAACTTTTTCCCCTTTGCCGAAATAGCTGCTGCTTTTTGTAAGTGCATGCCCGGCCCGGATGCGAAAATAACTTGGGCCACCTTGCTGCACGCGCTTTACTTTTCCCTGCCTGAATACGGCCACCAAACGGTACAATATCCCTCTTGAGGGCGATTCAGGCCGTTTTTGTAGCGTCGCTACATTTGGTTTTATTATTTGTAAAATATATATAAAAAAACACTCCCTTTTTCAGAAAAATAATGAAAATAATTTGAAAAATTCGAATTAATTCTATATCATTGCAAATAGTGCGAATAACAAGTATTTTGATTTACGAATAAAAT
>RFHT01000015.1 GCA_003696835.1 Bacteroidota bacterium | reverse complement strand
GCACGCTGTCCTGGTGCTGGCGAAACAGCCGCTTCAGAGAACCCGCAGGCATGAGCTGGGCCTGGTTGTGGTCGTTGGTGATAAAAATGCCCTGGCTGCTGCCGTGCCCCGAAAAATGTACCACCCGGGGCTTTTGGTTCATGGCCACGAGCAGGTCCTCAATGGTGAGGCTGATTTCGGGCATGAGCAGCTCAAACTGCTCGCGTTGGCTGGACTGGCGAATGCGGTCGCGTATGGTTTTGTATTCGCGCTCGGTTTGCAGGCGGGCCTGGTCGGTGGGGTTGGCGGCCAGAAACAGTATGCTGGCTGGCGTGCCGACCGGGGGAGGAGGAGAGCTGTGGGTGGGGGCATCCACTTTGTTGCACAGCTCCAGGGCGGCCAGGGAAATCTGGTTGCGTTCCCGGCTGATTTCGCTGTTGCTGAGCACCCCGCCTATTTGCCGCATTGTCAAATCATGCAGGCGGCCCTGCAGGTTGAGTGCAGCCGTCTGGAGGTGAGGCGGAACGCCTTTGACGAGTTCATTCAGGGCTTCTTCCAGGCGCCCCTGGGCAATGAGTTGCTGGAGGTGGTTCATACGGGGGTGTTTAGGGGGGTCAATGGAGGGATCAATGGTTGGCTCCTTACTTTCGGGCACATCTGGGCCTGAAGCAGGTGTTTTTTCAAATCCTCTGCGGGTTTCATCAGTCATGCAGCTTGAGGCTTGTTCAGGTGGTTGTACAAATCTAAAACAGCAGAAGCATTTTCGCTAATTTTTGTGAGATTATTTGGGAAACAGGCCAGGGATGCCTGAAAGCTCTGCTTTTATCCAACTTTCCTTCGTGCCTGCCTGAACCGAGTGGCTCATCAACAAGCCACTTCCAAGCTGCCCGGTTTGCATCTTTGGGCTTTATGGTATAACTTCATTGCTCCGCAGCGACAGAATTTTCAACATGTTTAAATTCAGCACCAACCTCATTGAAAACTTTCTGGAGAAAGTAGGGATTGATTCGCTTTCGCCCGAAACCCTGAATGACCCCCGCTTGTGGTGGGTACTCGGCCTGGGAATAGCAGGCTCTTTGTCCACCACCTTGCTCAAACTGGCCAGGCAGTGGATTCAGCTCATGCGCCAAAGGCGTCTGAAGCGCGACTTGCACCCTTATTTTTCATTCAATGACATCAAAAAGGCAACCCAGCACTATGTACCCACCTATTTTCAAAGCAACACGCCCTCGGAACACAGCGAGCTCATACAGGCCTTCAAGCTCACGGCCCGGCAGCAGCTGATGCCCTTTTTTTTGAAAAAAGCCTTTAAGCGTGACATGGATGAGCACCGCTTTTACATCATCCTGGCTGGTTCGGGCATGGGCAAAACCACCTTCATGATCAACCTGTACATGTACTACCTGCAGCGCCTCTCCTTTAACCGGCAGATGTACCACATCAAGCTATTGCCCCTGGGCTACCCCGAAATTTTGCAGCGAATAGCGGCCATACCCGAAAAGGAACATACCATTTTGCTGCTGGACGGGCTGGACGAAGACCCCCAGGCCATTCGCAACTACAAAAAGCGCATGAACCGCATTCTGGACAAAGTGCGGGACTTCCGGGTGGTGGTATTTACCTGCCGCACCCAGTTTTTTCCCTCAGAAATGGAGGAGCCGCACGAAACAGGGGTGGTGAAATTTGGCACCAAACAGGGATTTCAGGTATTTACCAAAATGTACCTTTCGCCTTTTGATGAAAAAGACATCCGGCTGTTTTTGCGCAAAAAGTACGGTCGCTGGCCCACGGCCAAAAAGCGGAAGGCCGCCGCTATCGTGGGCCAGTCGCCCAGCCTCATGGTGCGGCCCATGATACTGAGCTACATAGACGACCTGCTGGAGGGCCATGAGCGCTTTGCATATTCCTCCCAGCTGTACCAGGCCCTGATTGGTCGCTGGATTGAGCGCGAAGCCCAGCGGGTAAAACCCGACAGACGGGAAAATTTTCGTGCAGAACTGCACCGTTTTTCCAGGGAGGTGGCCCTGGACATATACCGCAGCCGCAAGCAGCGGAAGGGCCTGTTTATTCCCCAAAAAGACATACGCCCCCTGGCAGAAAAGCACGGCATACAGCTCAAAGAAATGGAAATGAAAAGCCGCTCCCTGCTCAACCGCAACGCCATGGGGCAGTACAAGTTTGCCCACAAGTCCATTCTGGAATACTTTCTGGCCGTAGAAGCCATTGAAGATACACACTTTGCCCAAAACTTCAGTTTTGAAGGCATGGACCAGGCCCGCTTGTTTTACGATGAGCTTTGCCTGAGTCGCCATACCCTGCCCTGCTTGCGGCAATATGCCGGCAAGGGAAGTTACCAGCTCAATAACGGCAGGCCAAAAGATCTGGGAGCCGTCAAAGAGCAGGAACTCAAACACATAGAAGAGCTGTATGTGAAGGGAATAGATGAAATCGGCCCGCTTCGTCCCCTCAAATACCTGCGCAAACTGCATATAGACGGCAGCCCGGTACAATCGCTGCAACCCCTGGAAAACCTGCTGGAGCTGGAGGAACTGCACGCCTGCCACAGCGGCATTTCAGACCTGCAGGCCCTCAGTAAGATGGAACAGCTTCGCTGCCTGAAGCTCGACCATTGCCCCATAACAGATATAAGCCCCCTGCAGCAGGCCGAAATGCTGGAAACCTTGTCGCTGGCCCATACGGCCGTGGAAAACCTCCGGCCGCTGTATCACCTCATTCACCTCCATCATCTCAACCTCCAGCACACGGCCGTGAAGGAACTCAATGCGCTCAAAAACCTCGGGCAG
>RFHT01000724.1 GCA_003696835.1 Bacteroidota bacterium | reverse complement strand
TGGTCGTTCTTAGGCCGGTAGGCGGCATTCCATGCCGCCCGCTGCTGCTCGTCCATGCGCTCCAGCTTGGGCATTATGTTGACCCTGCCCGGGTTGGGATGATTGGGGATTTTGAAATCCCAGCCCCACATGGCATGACGAGCAATTTCCATTTCCTGCTCTTTGGCTGCCCGTCCCCGTCCCTGGTAATCATCGAAGTAATTGGCAGGGGGGTCAAATGTCTTGTCGTCGTACAAACTGAGGTACTTCTCTTCGGGCATCCAGTTGCGGTGAGGGGCTTTTTGGTGGTACAGCAAACAAAAAGGCTGGCCGGGCCTGCGTTTATTTTTGAGCCAGTCCAGGGCCAGGTCGGTAGTAATTTGAGTCACATAGCCGTGTATGCGTTTTTTGGTACCGTTTTCGATAAAGTCGGGGTTGTAGTAGTCGCCCTGGCCAGGCAGCACATTGCTGTAGTCAAAGCCCTGGGGCAGGCCATTGAGGTGGATCTTGCCCACCAGGGCCGTTTGGTAGCCAGCCTGCTGCAGCAGCTTGGCAAAGTTGGGCTGGTTCCAGTCAAAGGGCTGGCGGTTATCCACCTTGCCGTTGAGAAAGCTGTGCTTACCCGTAAGCATGACCGCCCTGCTGGGGGCGCAAATGGAGTTGGTGACAAAACTCTGCCTGAATATGGCGCCTTCTGTGGCAATGCGGTCTATATGAGGGGTGTGGTTCAGCCCTCCGCCGTAGGCGCTAATGGCCTGCTGGGCGTGGTCGTCGCTCATAATAAAGATGATGTTGGGGCGCTGGTCAGCCTTCTGGGGCTTACTGCAGCCGCTTCCCCCCGGTAGCAAGCCACACAGGGCTGCTGCCAGCATGAAAGAAGTGAATCGATGCTTGAGCATAGCGTTGGGGTATGTAAGGTTATTTTTGTTCAAAATATTCCATCCTTCTGGCCACCAGGTCGTTGGGCCGGGCCATCCATTCGGGATTGAGCATGCTTCGCCTGATGTCGAAGGCATAGCCCGGCGGGCTGTCCATCAGCAGGGTGATGGTGTTCATGATGAGGTTGGCTTCGGTGGCCGTACGGGCCTGGGCCAGGGCTTTAAGGATCACTTTTTGGGGGCGCATGCGGCCAGTGAGTCCCAAAAATTCCGCTGCCCTCACCCGTACCAGCTTTTCGGGGTCTTTGCGGGCCAGCTTTTTGGCGCTTGGGTAAAAGGGAGCCGCTGCCTGCCCAAAACTGCTGCACACAATGAGCCCCCAGTAGCGCTGCCAGGGATTGGCCGAGGCCAGGGCCTGGGCAATGCCTGGGCGTGCCTGCTCAAAGGGCAGCAGGCTCAGGTCGGCTACCTCTATAAGGCGGGCGATTTCGGCTTTGTGCTGCTGCCCAAACTGCACGGGATTGGCAGCGCCATGCGCTACAAAGTACGACTCCGGGAAAAAGCTGAGGTCGGGCATGGCCTTGAGCGAAGCACGCAACTCCTCCCGCAGGGCGAACAGGACTTGGGCGTAGGCCGGGTCGGTGGCCAGGTTGTGAGTCTCATGCGGATCGGCTTCTATGTCGTACAAGGTTTCGGCAGGGCGGGGAAGAAAAAACTGCTGCTGTACCGCATTGAGTTTACCCGCCAAAAACAATTCCCGCCATTCCTGGTAGGCCAGCATTTTGTAGCGGTAGTAATTGTAAAGCCCGTCAAAGTTGAAGGGCTGATAATTGCGCATGTACTTGTACCTGCCTTTGCGCAGGGCCCGCACCAGGTCGTATTTTTCGTCAAAGCGGTCGGCATAGCTGATCACCCTGTCGCGCGCGTTGAGTTGCCTCAGCTCAATGTCTGCTCCCAAAAAGGGCTGACCATCCATGTCCTCAGGCACAGCTACCCCGGCCAGGTGCAGCACCGTGGGGCCCAGGTCGATAAAGCGCACAAAACCGTCTATGCGGCTGCCCGGAGGGGCAGGCGCCAGATGTCGCCATTTTTCGGGCACATATACCACCAGCGGCACGTGCAGCCCCCGCTCGTAAATGTAGCCCTTGCTACCGGGCAGTACTCCACCGTGGTCGCCATAGTAAAAGATGATGGTATTTTCCATCAGGTCATCGGCCTCCAACTGAGCCAGAAAATCGCCAATGGCCGCATCCAGCTGTTGGTGCAGGTCGTGGTAGCGGGCATAGGTATAGCGAAAGGTGGGCGTATTGGGGTGGTAGGGAAAAGGGGTGATGCTACCGGGATCTGTTTGGGTGGGCTGCTGCTGCATTTCCTGGCGCGAAAAGTGCAGCTGGCCCTCATGGGTGATGCCAAAATTTTGCACGTGGAAAAACGGCTGGCCGGCTTTGCGGTGGCGGTAGCTGGCCTGGCGGGAGGATTCGTCCCATACCCCCTCTCCCTTGATAAAGTTATAATCTTCCTTGCTGTTGTTGGTGGTGTAATAGCCGGCCTGACGCAGGTAGTAGGGAAACATGTGCAGCCCTTCGGGCATGGGTACATGCCGCGTGCGGCGGTGGTACTGGGCGCCGGTGCGGGGCGCATAGCAGCCCGATATGATGGTGCTGCGGGCCACAGAGCAGACCGGGCCCTGCGAAAAAGCGTGGTTGAATACCAGGCCCTGCCTGGCCAGTGCTTCAATATGGGGCATGGGTTCCCCCTCAGCCTCGTACAGCCTGAGGTAGTGCTTGGAGTTGTCTTCCGAGACGATCCATACGATATTGGGGCGTTCCCGGGAGGAGGAAAGCTGGTTTTGGGCCGAAACCGGCGGGGCTGCTGCCCAAAGCAGCAGAAAGGCATGGAGGAAAAAGCGCAGGCTGGAGTTCATATTTCTGGCAATGATTGCATATTTAGCGGGAGTTAGTGCCCCGCAACATTCCCCAGTAATATAATGAGAATGTTTTGGCCTGTGGCTGCATGGCAGCAGGTCAAAGCTTTCCTCAAATCTTTTTGCTATCATTGCCCCATGAATTCATCCCCTGCATCTACCTTACACATAGCAGTAGCCTCGCGCAACCCCGTCAAGATAGCAGCCTGCCGGCAGGCCTTCGAAGCAGTATTTCCCCACCATCAGCTCCGGGTGGAAGGATTTTCGGTGCCCTCAGGAGTGAGCGACCAGCCCCTCACCGATGCAGAGACCTTTGAAGGGGCCCGAAACCGGGTGCATGCCCTGCCGCCGCTGGCGGCGGAAGCTGATTTTTTTGTGGGCATAGAGGGAGGGATCGACCGGCATGGCCGGTCGGTGCAGGCTTTTGCCTGGATTTTAGTCATGGACGCAGAGGGGCTGCAGGGTACCGCCCGTACGGCCGCCTTTAGCCTTCCACCTGCAGTGGTACAGCTGCTGGAGCAGGGCCTGGAGTTGGGCCATGCCAATGACGAGGTATTCGGGCGCGAACACTCCAAACACAAAGAAGGTGCCGTAGGCTTGCTCACCAACGGCCTCATCGACCGCTGTGGGCTGTATGCCCATGCCGTACAGCTGGCCTGCATCCCCTTTATTCAGCGGGAAATGTTTGCCCCAAAGGCGGACTGATGGCTGCTCCGTCCTGCACCCACCGCATTGGCACAGACTTGCTCCATTAATGATACCTTTCAGTTCTCGTTGTTTATGCTCAAAATTCTTACATCAGATTTACTTGATGGAGCAAAATTCGTTTCTTTACTATACCTAAAGCCAAAGCCATGTATTACATCCGCAAGTCATCAAAACACTGGGCTGTTCACAATAATGTTACCCGCAAACGACGTGAACTGAGCGAAGAGGAAGTGAACTGCATGCTGCAGGAATTTCCCAATTTGAAGCTACATGCCGATAAAAGCAGGTGTGTAACTTATT
Organism: Bacteroidota bacterium; assembly: GCA_003696835.1. GTDB lineage: Bacteria > Bacteroidota > Bacteroidia > J057 > J057 > J057. The sequence goes on along the minus strand of RFHT01000724.1, from coordinate 3,014 downwards.
TCCGCAATCGCATCAAATCCATCCCAAATCTACCCTGAACCGGTCATTTGTTCCCCCCAACTCCTTTGTTTACCCATTAATTTGCACAAATTCCACCATTTTTGGCCGGAAAATGGTGGATGTTTGTGTATTAAAAATTATATTTATGCTCAATAATATATAAAATCACAAATTTTTATATGAGTAGCTATATTAAACCACCTGCAGCCCTGCACGAATTTGGGAGCAGAGACACCAATGAAGACTACATTTACCCACCTCTGGGAAGCGCCGACCAGTCCAGCAGACTGTTTATCGTATGCGATGGTATGGGGGGACCCAAAAAGGGAGATGTGGCGGCCCGCCTCGTAGTCGAAAACTTCGTCAAATACATAGAGTCCTTTCCACCCGCAGGGGATATGTACAAGGGCTATCTGGAGCAGGCCCTCATTTCCACGGAAGATGCCATGTCGGAGTATGTAAAAAATTACCATGAAAGCATCGGCATGGGCAGCACCCTGGCCCTGGTACACCTCAACGACCGCACGGCCGTATTTGCCTGGGTAGGCAACAGCCGTATTTTTCACTACCAGTACGCCACGGGCGAAATGTATGTAACCGAAGTGACCAAGATCGAAAGCAGCCAGGATTCGCTCATGTGGAAATCCACTCCCCAGGTGATTCACGGCTCCGAAACCCCTACCCAACTGCAGGTACGCACCGTGGAGCTCAATCATGGAGATTACATCTTTATCTGCACCGATGGCATACTCGAGCATGTGGATGAGCAAACCCTCAGAACCCTTTTCGGTACGGGAGCTCCCCCCGAAGAACTTATCAAAGAGATCAGTGCCCTGGCCGAAAAGGGCAACACCCAGGATAATTATTCCTGCTACCTGATTCAAATGGACCTCGAAGATGAACCCATCTCCATGACGCCCCTGAAAACCGGGCTGGGTACTGCCGGGGCCGATACCAGGAGCAGAGCCGTGCCGCCTGCCTCCGAAACACCTGCCCCTGAGCCGGAGAAAGTGGCCGAAGCCGCCCCTGAATCCGTGACGGCTGAGCCTCACGTGTCAAAACGCTTTGTAGATGTGGGCTTCGTGGCGGTGGCAGTCATTGCCCTCCTCGCTCTGGGCTTTATCGCCTGGTACAGTACGCGACCCAAGAGCAAAGCAGATGAATACTTTGCACAGGCCCAGAGATTGGAAGGCAGCGACAAGCTAGAGGATTATGAACGGGCCATACAACTGTACGACAGTGCTTTTATCTCCACCACTGACCAACAGAAAAGAACCAGCATACAGAAGGCTAAGCAGCGCGCCCTCGAAGCCATGCAACAGCTCAAGCCCGCACCGGCTGAGCTGGTCAATTTGGGCCTGAAGGCCTTTGGAGAGGGGGACTATCCCAAAGCTAACCAGCATCTGGAAGCCAGCCTGCAGGCCTACCGGGAACAGGGCCAAGACGTACCCCAGGATTTTCCCTACAGCACCCTGGCCGAAAGCTATGTGAGAATAGCCGATGGCCTGTACGCCAAAGCTGAACGAACACCTGAGGAGGAAGAGGAAATCCTGCGCCTGTACGAAAAGGCTACCGACCTGTACGAGGACCCCAACCTCAACATCGCCAATGAAGAGCTGCTGACCAAAGCCAAAAGCCGGGCTGAGGAGCTGGACAAAAAACAGGCAGAAGGGCTGGTGGCCAGCAGGGGCCTGGAAGCCCTGGACCGCAACCCGCCTGCTACGCGCCCCAATACATCGCCCGAAGAAAAAAAACCGGCATCCAGGCCCACTACTTCTCCCGAGAAAAAGAGCCCGGCCAGCAAGCCGGCTGCTACCAACAGGCCGGCCTCACGGCCGCCCGCTGCATCCTCCTCCACGGCGCGCACCCAAAGCCGCTCTTCCCTCAATGAGCTGGTTCGCACCAACACGGGCAACCCGGCACCCATTACGCCTTCCACGGCTGCTTCGCCCCAAAGGCGCTACCTCGAAGACGGCAAGGCCTGGTACCGAAAGGCCAAGCAGGAAAGTGCCGAAAATGCGGCCTACTCCTACCGCATGGCAGCTGAATACCTCCGCCAGGCAGGCGACAGCCTGGATGCCGATGGAGCCTATCTGCTGGGCTATATGTATCACATGGGCCTGGGGGTGGAGAAAGACCCCGAAATGGCCCGCGTATATGCGGCCAAATCAGCCAATATGGGATCGGCCAGTGGCCACTACCTCTATGCCGTGTGCCTGCTGAAACGCGGCGGCAGGGTGGACCGCGAAAATGCCATCAAATCCCTGCGCATAGCTGCAAAGAAAAAATACAAGCCGGCCGTTGACCTGCTGGCTAAATTGGGCTATTGAGCCGCAAGCGGATATGTGTCATCCATTTGCACTTCACCCGCTGAATATGGCCCCCAAAACCTTAGCCAGGAGGCTGGGGTTTTGGGGGCCTTTCTTACTGCTCATGGCCCTGCTATGCTGCACCCTGTCGGCCTGCGTGCCGGTGCTGGCCTACCAGAAAATGTACCTCAACGACGCCGATATGGCCCTGAAACACCGCAAAATCGAGTATTTTGAGCTCAATATGCAGGCTTACCGGGAAGGTGCCTCCGGCGCCAACGGCGGCAAAGCCGGAGGGGGCTGCGGCTGCAACTGAAAACGCTGTTTTGGGCAAGCACCCGGCCCCACCTTGACTTACCTCTCTGCTTGTTGTTTTAAGGTGTTCGTGAGGGCTTCGCCGTTCGCGATCCTTATCAGGGTTGTTCACGGGTTGTCTATTATTGATGGCGTTCACGAGCCCTTCGGGCTACCCATATCTGGGCCCCTAAGGGGGCCATGCCGTCAATGACTCGGAGGGCAGGTGAAGAGGTTCGCAGGCGGCGCAGCCGCCTGCCCCGGAGAACTGAGCAGGCGGGTAATGCACCTCCACCGGGAGGCAGACAAAGCCCACAGGGCCGCCCTGAGGTCAACCACCCCCCGGCCCCTCCTTATCCCGCCACGCCACTCGCGCATGGGCCTAAGGAGGGGAGTTGAAGGTTCGCAGGC
>RFHT01000723.1 GCA_003696835.1 Bacteroidota bacterium | reverse complement strand
TGTCAACCACCCCCCGGCCCCTCCTTATCCCACTACCCCGCTCGCGCATGGGCCTAAGGAGGGGAGTTGAAGGTTCGCAGGCGGCTGCGCCGCCTGCCCTGGAGAACTCTCCTCCTTTTCAAGGAGGAGTTGGAGGTGGTTAATGCAAGTCATTGAAAATGAGCAATTTACAACAATTGTTTTTTTCACCCTGAGGGTGTTGAATAGTTACGCTCAAACTCAATATGTAATTCAGCGCCTTGCCGCAAAATTTCCTGCTTTCTCTTTGCTACTCCCCCTCCTTTTGGTGGATAATCTGCATCAAAAATGACCAGGTTTTTCCCATGCATATCTGAGTTTTCCTTAAACAGATTATCCACCATAGCCAAATTGGTCCATCCACCTACTGCAATCACTTCAATGTGTGTGAATGGATGGGTTTCAGATTGCAGAAATTGTATATAAGCCTCAATAAAAGCTTTGTCTTGTTTTCCCTCTACAAAAATTCTGACCATTCTTTAGCGAATTTCTATTTCCTGCTCGATGGCAAAGTGAAATTTTTCATAATCATAATAGTAGGCTTTTGCGCTGTGATTCTCTGTTCTTCTGAGCGTGATCACTTTGACATGTTCTCTGTGCCTGGCCATATCCTTTTCCTGGAGTACTTCTATTAGCTTGCGCAAAGTTTCATAGTTGTGGGTAGTAGCAAATATTTGCACATTGTAGGTCTCAGCAGCCTGTAGAAGGGCTTTCATGAGGGTAGCCTGAGAAGAATAGTGCAAGCCATTGTCAATTTCGTCAATCAAAATAATGCCATTAGGAGAGTCTGCTATGGCCACTAAGGTAGAAAGTACCCTTCTTATCCCATCTCCTGCAAGTCCAACAGGGATGAGCTGGTCTATGCCAATATCAAAATACACCATGCCGTTGGTGCCCAATGAAATACTTTGGATGGCAGGATCAATGCTTTGCAATACTTCAATAATGGGATGGTGTGCCTTTCGCACCATTAACTTTTCAAGACGACTGTCCAGGCCAGGCACAGGCAGATTGGGAAATAAAAATACCCCCTTCATTAACTCCTGATAGGCTGAGGGTTTGTCTATTGTAAAATTGGGGGTCTGGGTATAAGTATTTTCCAGAATAAGGTGTGAGGTATAAGAGTTTGCTGGTTTATCCGCTTCCTTTATTGTGGTTTCAAATGACAGCCCGTCAACTGCTTCGATTTCCAGGCGGGTATCTATGCTGGAGCCACTAAAGTATTCACCTGACACATCGGAAACAATATGGCCGGAATCAGCGCGCTTATGCGGGGTAATTTTCAGGCTTCTTTGCTGTTTTTGCTGATCAAAATAAGTTTTTAATAAAGGAGAATTGCGGAAGTTAAGCGCATAAAATATATAGCGAAAATCTTCCACATCACTTTGCCTCAAATTTCGAAACCGGTTGATATTTACAGCAAGCGAAGGATTGGTTGCACCGATAGAAAGAAAAATAGCCTCCAAAACAGAAGTCTTGTACGCATTATTTTTCCCCAGCAAAAGGTTAATGCGCTTAAAACCCTCAACTTGGGCTTGTTTGATACCACGAAAGTTTTGTATGTCTATTCTATTTATTTTCATGGGAGTCTATAAAAGCCTAAGCCAGCACACAGAGGCGCTGGCTTAAACTTATACAATATTTTCCAATGATGAAAACCATACCAGGCTTCAGGAAGTGGTAAACCTCACCTTCACTACGGTGAGCATCCTGCCCCGGTTGGAGTAATACACCATGATGGCTTCGTCATTATTTACTTGTTCACAAAATTTGGGGTAAAACTCGTTGCCGCTTTTGTAGGTTTTGAAGAGCGGCATGCGGTCCGATACTTCGCCATCTATACCGATGGTGTTGTAGTAGATATTGAGCTTGCGCCTGCGCGGGCGGTATTCGTAAAACAAATGGATGCCACTGGTACTGATGGCATTGAAGTAGGAGAGGGAATGGGGGTTGTCTGATACCTGCTGCTTGTCGATAATGGCATGCCATTCAATTTCACCACTGGCTGAGACAGAGGTAAGGATGACATCCTCATAGTGATAAATTTCGCGCTCTACCCAGTAGCCGTAGATATCGCGGTAGGACTGGTAGGTGAGATAGACTTTTTCGGCCATGAGCAGCACCCCGCCGTCGGATCTGAGCACGATGTCCTGCAGTTGAAAGTTGCGCAGTTCACGTCCGCGGTTGATCTGGCTTTTGGAGAGGTAATTGGACAAAAAGTTTTGGGAGAAAGGCTCAATGGCATTGAGGCTTAGGCGCCCGTTGTTGTCGATGCGCTGCAAAATGGTGCCTGCCAGCTCGTCGGCGCTGCGGTTGGAGTAAAAACCGGCCAGGTAGATGTTTTCGTCCCGGTCGAGGCGAAAGGCCAGGTTGGTGATATAGCGGTCGCCCAGTTCAATGGGAATTTCATGGCCGTCCTGACGGCGGGCGTCGTGGCGGTAAATGATGTACTTCTGGTCGTCGGCATCACGCACATTGTTGCTACGGGCAAATTTTCCCAGCAAATAGACATTTCCCTGGTTGCTCACCCGCACGTCTTTCACCTCAAAGCGGTTGTCGGGGTAGCGCAGATTGATTTCGCCATCCACCGTCACATCCCCTTCGTCGTCAAATATATAGTAGAGCACCTGCTCCGAGTCCCGTTTATTTTTGAGGTTTTTAAAACAAAGCAGCTTGCGTTTGTCGCGCGACATGACGTATTGCAGGTTTACCCGCTGCTCCTTTTCCAGGGGATATACAGAAAGAATGGCCTCCGAGGCCCGTTCATTGCCATCCAGGTCGTACTGGTAGTAATAGGTTTTGATGACGCGTTCTTTGGGAAACTCTTCCGAAACAAACACCAGAATATTGGGGCCTACCACGGCCAGAAAGTCGATGGTTTTGCGGCCGTTTTGCTCCAGCACTTTTTTGCTCCACTCCTTTTTCAGGTCGCTGTCGTATTTGGTCAGGCCAATGTAGCGGGTAGATACTTTGCTGGTGGCGCCCAGGGTTACCAGCCCCTGGTCCACATTGGAGTATTCATAAAAATCGGGTTGGGGTTCGCGGCGGCCCAGGTCAAGCTGGGCAACAATGGATTGAGCCGCCATAGGAGCCGTGCTGCCCAGCAGGCAAATGAAAAACAACAAATATATTTTTCTCAATGACATAAGATTAAAATTTATTGGGTCTTATCACCTTATACGCCCGGTAAAACCGAAAGATGCCGTACACCAGCAACACGAAGCCGATGAGATAACGGTAGTTTTGGTCCAGGTTGAGGTACAAACCATTGGGATGAAAGGCCACCAGGGCGCCCATTACCACGAAGGCAATGCTCATAATGATACTGGTATAAGCAAATGTTTTATTCATATCTTTGAGGATTATTTGATCGAAATATAGGAAATATGGCGTCAGATTCAAATGTCAGCCGTATAAAGCTATAGCATAATGGCACAGATGCTGTAACTTATCTGCGGCAAAAGCTTATAACTATAATACATACAAAAATGCTCAGGCCGGAAACAACAAGCCGGCTGGAACCGGAGCAAACGCCCCGCTTCCCTTTGAACGAGCATGAATATTCGTGTTTGCTTTTTTATCAAATGGCCCTCAGCTGCGGGCTGTTTGGAGCTAAATTTGAAGATTTCCCTGCTAAGATTTCAATAACTCCAATGGTTATGCGCAAGCTTTGTTTTCTCTTGGTGTTGGCAGGCTGGCAATTCCTGGCCTTGCTGCATGCACAACAAACCTTTATCCACCATTTTGGGGGCGAACTGGACGAGTACGCCACTGCAGTGATACAATGCTCGGACGGGGGCTACCTGCTGGCAGGCCCCACCAACTCCTACGGTTCGGGCAGCAGCGACATTTGGGTGATGAAGCTCGACCCCGACGGCCAGCAGCTGTGGCGAAAGCTGTTTGGCGGCAGGGGCACCGACCTGCCCCATGACCTGATCGAAACCACCGAAGGCGAGTATGTGCTGGCGGGCTATACCCAAAACAGCCGGGGCGAAAAAAACGCCCTGGTGTTTAAGATCGATCACGAAGGGCGTATGCTATGGCACCACACATTTGGGGGGGAAGACCAGGACGAAGCCCGCAGCATCATCCAAACCCGCGATGGCGGCTTTGCCGTCTGTGGCAACACCCGCTCCTTTGCTGCCGCTGAAATAGATATATGGGTACTGCGGCTGGACAGTGAAGGCGAAAAAATATGGGAAAACACTGTTCGCAGCCAAAGTGAAGAAATGGGCCGCAGCATTGTACAAACCCAGGACGGCGGCTTCGTCATAGCGGGCTACCGCGACATGAGCGACAAGGCTGCGGGGGAAGACAAAAATGCCGACATGATACTGGTGAAACTCAACGCCAGGGGCAAAGGCGTATGGCGCAAAAAGCTCTACGGCGATGTAGGTAACGAAGTGGCCGAAGCCATAGTGGAAACTCCCGAAGGCGACCTGGTGGTTGCCGGCTGGACCCAAAACCCCGCCACCCGCAGCATGGACGGCATGCTGCTCAAAGTCAACCACCGGGGCAATGCCATCTGGAAGCGCACCTACGGCCGCTCGGGCCGCGACCTGCTCTACGACCTCACCCCCACCGCCGACGGCGGCTATGCACTCATAGGCGAAACGGCCGATGCACAGGGCATCCCTTCCGACCTGTGGCTGCTCAGGGTGGACGAAGATGGCCGTTCCCTCTGGGAAAGGCGCCTGGGCGATACCCAGGAAGAAGTGGGCTTCTCCATTGACCAGGCATTCGATGGAGGATTTGTACTGGGCGGGCTCACCAAGTCCTTTTCGGAGGGGGGGCGCGATATGTGGATTGTCAAAACCAACCTGCGCGGCGATACGGAGCCCATTTTGCCCCTCATTGCCCAAAATATAGAAGACAACTCCTCCAGCCGCAACTGGGACGCCACCCTGCCGGGGGCAGGCTTCAAACCCAACCTCTACGTACTGGCTGTGGGCGTTTCCCGCTACAACGACCCCAACGTCAACCTCACCTTTGCCCATACCGATGCCGAAGCCGTGGCCGACCGTTTCAAAGAGCTGGAAGGCACGATTTACAGCGAAGTGAAGGTGAAAAAAATCCTCAACGAAGATGCTACCCTCGTCAACCTCAAAATGGGGATCTCCTGGCTGGAGCGCGAAGCCACCCAGCACGACGTCATCCTCATGTTTATCTCCTCACATGGTGCCCTCGACCACAAAGGCAATCTCTACATTCTCCCCACCGACTTCAACAGCTACAACCTCTTTGCCACGGCCCTCAACATACGCGACCTCACCGAGGGGGTAAACGGCGTACCCTGCAAAAAGCTCATCTTCCTCGATGCCTGCCACAGCGGGCAGTCGGCCTACAACCTGCTGGACTTTGCCTCCGTAAAGGCCGCCAACGTGAACAAAATTGTGGAGGAAGTGCTGGGCGTGGAGCCTGGCCTCACCGTGATGACCTCCTCCAGTGGCAGGGAGTACAGCTACGAAAACCCCAAATGGGGACACGGCGCCTTTACCAAAGCCATACTCGAAGGCCTGGATGGCCAGGCCGACCTGGACCTGGATGAAGTCAT
>RFHT01000722.1 GCA_003696835.1 Bacteroidota bacterium | reverse complement strand
GGCGCAGAAGATGCTGCAGAATCTATCACCACCACAGGCCCCTGTGAAGCCAGCTCAAAGAAGGGATCAGTGGCCAGGTCGCCAAAGGTAGAATCACAGCAGCTGTTTTCTTCCTTCACCTGCAGGGCATAAGTGCCCGCAGAAAGGTTGGTGAAGGTATAACTCACCTCTCCATTATTTACCATTTGGGCAGGGGTAAAGCCCACACTGCCATCTTCGGCCCCGTCTCCATTGCTGTCTATCAGCAACTTGAAATTGACCGCTGTAATGGCTCCCCCCTGCGGGCAATCTCCGCTTACCAATACGGTAACGGTTACTTCTCCGTCTGCCCCCATACAAACCTGCTGGTCAATATTCACCTGGGCTGAAATAGCGGTACCGCATGATTGTCCATAGGTGGCATACAGGCCCAAGGCCGTTGCCATCAAAAAAGCAAATGCTGCACGTATGTTCATAGTCCTGTTTGTTAGCGTGTTTTCAAATACAAAAGCGTAACACTCAATTTCGTTTGCTGATCTTGATATCGGCCTTTGGGCGATATTTCTTGAAGTCGCCGGAAGGCGCGGGGCTGGCGGAGCCGGGCGTGGCATAGTTGCTGCTCACCTTGCCAGTGGCCCGTTCCCAGAAACACATTTGGGATACGCTGCCTTGCCCCAGCTGAATGATGTCGCCATTTTTCAGGGCAATGCGGCCTCCTTTCCTGAGAAGCTGGCGGTTGACAAGGGTATCGGCCAGGGCTTCGAGGTAAACCGTGCCATTCTGGTAGTTGAGGCGGGCATGTTTGCCCTGCACCAGGGGGTCGTCCCATTTGATGAACACAAAACAATCGGCATCGGTGCCAATGAATACATTGCCTCGTTGTTTGAGCCAGCGCCCCACGGGATTGGAGCGGCGAAACTTCTCCGGCGAAATGTACTCCAGCTCAAAGTCTTCCAAACGCGCCACCACCGAAACCATCACCAGCCCCAGCAAGATGCCCAGCAGGATGAAGCTCAGCATTTTGGCCAGCTCAAAGGCCTGAAAAAAATAGGAAAGCCAGTGATACACATTAAAGGCCACCAGGCTGGCCACCAGGCCGCCCAGCATGCCCCGGCCCGGCCCAATGGTAGAGCGCACCGACAGTACCAGCCCCAAAAACAGCCCAAACAAGGCCCAGGTGGCCAGGCCACTCAAAAACTCCTGGTGAATGAGCTTGTGCTGCAAAAAGAAGCCCAATATGAACAGCAGAGGGGTAATGAGCGTGGCCAGTGCGGTGCGCAAGGCAATGCGCCCCCAGGATACCTTGCGGCTCTGCCCCAGTTCTTCCACCCAACTGAGTGCAAACCCCAGGCCCAGGCCCAGGCACAGGCCCATGAGGGTATCGCGGGTAAGGGCATATACCAGGGAGTCAAAGCTGGTAGCAAGCTGAAACCAGGAAGCCACATAGGCCAGCCCCTGAGACAAAAATGTCAGATTGATATTTTTCAGTATGGCCCACAACCCCCAGGCCAGCAGCCCCCCCAGGCCGCCAAACCACATCCAGTTGAGTTGGCGAAAGAAATCGCGCTGCTTGAAAAACAGGTAATCCACCTTGCTGGGCTCTCCATCCGTGCAGGGCGGGTCCTCGTAGAGGCAGCCGGGATAATTGACGCACTGGAAGTTGTTGTGTTTCCAGCTTTCGTAGCTGGTGAGGGTGCGGCATTTGGCCACTACCAACTCATCATCCTCAAAGGGCAGAGCTGTAACCGGATCGTAGTGGGTGACGTGAGCCTGCCTGAGGTAGCGATATTTGCGTGCGAATTTCTTTTTGAAGCGTTGCTCCCGCAAATAGGGAATGAGCTGGCTGAAGAGTGCCAGCAACACGGCCAGAATGAGCAGGCCCAGAAAGACAAACTCTTTCCACTGAAACTGGGCAAAGTTGATGGCATTGGAAGGGGTGCCAAATACGAATTCCTGGGCGGCGTAAAACTTCAGGTCATTCCGCTCAGGGTGGGGCGTAATCACCAGCAGGTGGGGTGCTCCCTGATAGGCTTCATACCCGGGCTCGAGCTTGAGCAGGTAGTTGGCAGGAAGCTCATCGGGGCTTTCAATGGAGTCCAGGGACAAAAATTCGGGCAGGCCTTTCAGCTCACGTATTTCCAGTTTTACGGAATCCCCATCTTCCCCCGGCACTTTTTCAAAAATGGCAAAGTCGTTGCTGGTGAGCCGCAGTTTGAGGCGGCCCTGCTGAATCACACTGATGGACACATCAATGGTGCGGGTGTTTTCATTGGGAATGACCGCGTGCACCACCACGGTGTCGCCCCAGTTTCGGGCCTGCACGCCCATGAGCTGACACAGAATGCATAATCCGCTGATGAATAGGTATCTCATACAATGTGGGTTGTGTGCCCGGCATGGGAGCTTTAGTTTGCTTCCATTTGCCGGTAAATGTCTGTATGTTTCCACTGAAACCAGTGGCTATAGTCAATCTGATTGTTCATGCTGCCATCAGTTTTGCGGCTGAAAATGCCGGTATCAAAGGCAGGCGTAAGCGGGTCCAGCACAATGGCCACCTGATAGGCCTCCCGGAAAAATCCCTCGTGGGTATGCAGGTCGGTGGCCGAAAGATAAGGCGAATGGCCAGGGTGGGTGTGAAACCAACCGATCAGGCACTGCCCGGGCTGGGCCTGCAGGTATCGGTCCACCTCCAGCAGGGGGCCGGTGCCAAAGGCCAGCAAAACGGGGTCCTGGTAGTCCACCCCCTCGGCCGGCACAAAGTGCTCTACCCAACTGACAAAGGAGTCTGCCTGTTTGTCATGCAGAAACTTCCCGGTGAGAAAGCCCCCTGTTTCCGGCACGGGCTGGCCCTGCAGGCTCTGCTCCACCCACCGGAAAATGTCCTTCATACAAGCTGCCGACATGCCCAGCCTGCTCAGTTGGGTATCGGCTACACAGCCTTGCAGCGAAAACCATGTATAACCCTCCCGGGGCGGTACCCCGGGCGTGCTGCCCCTCGGCTGTTTATGTCGCTTTTTGATCCGCATCTGTCAGTTCTTTGGCCTCATTCTTGTCGGTGGGGGGTTCGCCCACCAGCGGACCCAGCTTGTGTTTCTTGATCAAGTCGTACCAGCTAAACCAGGCCACCTCCTTTTTACGGCGGTTGCTGTTGTTGATCACGCCCTCCCGGGTCCGGCTGAAAAAGGTCATGTCCAGGCGGTCGGTGAGGGTATCTATTTCCATGGCCAGCTGATAGGGCTCGCGGAAAAATCCTTCGTGTATGTTCAGGTCGGGTTGGGACAAAAACAGCCCATGACCGGGATGGGTGTGAAACCAGGCCATGATCTCCATGCTTTCGAAGTCCTTGGACTCTTTGAGCTCATCCAGCTTGGCCCAGGCTTTGGAGCCAAATTCTATGCGATATACGCCGTGGGATTCGGGCTCTACCGACACAAATTTTTTCAAAAATACTTCGTACTGCCCCTCTCCTACTTCCTTTTTCATGCCCAGCAAAAATCCGCCTATTTCCGGCACATCCCTGCCGCTTTCCCGCAGCAGCAAATTGCCCTCATAAATGAATGCGTGCAGTTCTTTCGCACATTCCTTGTCCAGGTGTACCTGCTTCACGGCCGTATCCGGCCAGATGGCCTCCAGCTCAAAGGCGTAATCGTCTTTGGTGGCCACGATGTCGGGGAAATGGGTGGGCTGCGGCTTGTCTTCGCCCCCCTGTCGCTTGTTGAGCTTGATGCTCGTCCGGCCCACGGCCTTGCTTTCAGCTTCTTCTTCGGTCTGTGGAGGTGCGGCCTCCTCAGCCTGCTTTTCAGCGGGCTTTTTCGACCTGCTCACCCACCATACCAGCAGGCCCAACACCAGCAAGGCCAGTGCGCCTAAGCCCCCCAATACCAGGGGATTGG
>RFHT01000721.1 GCA_003696835.1 Bacteroidota bacterium | reverse complement strand
TTAATAAAATTGTCCATTTGACAAATCCTGTATCATGTTTCTAAAGCTCACTTCGTCTGTGGGGAAGTCGGGTGTTACATCTCCCCACAACAGGTCGAGGCGGTTGTCCAGCCATTCGACGGGGATCATTTCAGCTCCGTGGCCACTGTTGCGCAGGCCGAGGGTCTCCACGGCCCATTTGCCGACGTTGTACCACACGTAGGGGCCGGGGCAGTTGGCCCTGCCGGCGCCCAGGGTAGTTTTCTGGCGGTGGCCAAATATCATTTCTACCGTATTGAGTTCCTGTACGATGTGCTGCACCAGGGCCCTGCCGGCAAAGAGCTGCACCAGGGGCAGGGTGTGGCGGCTGCGGCCGATGCGGTTGCGCTGAATTTCGTCAAAGGGCGGGAAGTTGCCTTCAAATTCAATGGAGACGCTGCTTTCGGCCAGGGTATTGTTGAGCAGCACCTCGTAGGGACGCAGGCGGATGACGTCGCCATTCTGGCGCACTACGAAGTGGGCAATGGTGTGGTCGAAGTCGTCCTGCTCGCTGCCGGAGCGGTCGCGCCCGGGCGCATCTATGCGGCTAAAGCCGGTGGCGTGCAGCACAATGCAGTCGATGTCGCGCACACTGCGTGTGCGCCGGCGGCCCTGGCTGCCAAAAATGGGCAAAAAACGCCCCGTACGCCTGCTGCGCTGCCTGCTGGTATCTATGTCAGCTGTTTGTTCGGTGCGGTCAATAATGTGAAGCATAGGGGGTCAGCTTGCTGTATGGTTTATTGCCTATCGTCTCCTTCTGGGCCGGGGCTGCGGCCGGTATATCCAGCGTTTGCCCTTCACCGTAATCTTGATCTGATCGCCGTCTTCGTCGGTATAGTGCTGGTTTTTGAGATACACCTTGTGTTCTTTTACCAGCCTGCCATTGATATTTTGCTCCAGTACCTTCCACATACCGTGGCCTTTTTTGCTCTCCAGAATGGCCGTGTGGTGGGGGTACTTCATTTCCCTCCAGGAGGTGCTGCCGTCTTTATGCGTAATGTCGATGCGCCAGGCGAAATTTTTGTACTGCACGATGTCGCCGGCCCGGGCTTCGCCCAGGGTAATTTCTTTGCCCCATTTGTAGTCGGCGCTTTGGGTTACCTTGCCATAATCGTGGGAGGTTTTGCCCCCCGCCTTTTTCAGGGCCGTTTCGGCCAGGTCCCAGCATTCTCCCCGGCCTACTTTCCGGCCTTTTTTGTTGCGTGCAAAAGCGAGGATCTTTTCGTTCAGTGTTGCCATGATATCGTGCTGAAGGTCGATGACAGGGGGCCGGCAAAGCGAAGAGGCAGCCAGCCAGTGCTGTCTATAGAATTAGTGTGTGATGCGCCTGAAAGGATAACTGCACAGGAGAAAAAAGGCGCGCCCGCAGGGGCTTTCCGCCGGACTTATGACATCACGTCTGCCTCCCTGAGCAGGCTGAGTGGCGTTTCGTCTTTCCAGAGCAAATACATGAACCAAATTCCCCCTGCAAACACCAGCATATCGGCTACATTAAATACGGGAAAACTGTAGCGGTAGTGGTAGTGCAAGTAGAAAAAATCGATGACGTAGCCGTAGTTTACCCGGTCGAGAATATTGCCAATGGCGCCGCTGAGCACCAGAATGAGCGGCAGCAGCATGCGCAGCTGCCGGTTGCGCCAGCGCCACAAAATGAAGGCTATGACGCCCGTGGCCAGCAGCGGCAAAATGATGATGAGGGGAATGCGCAGGCTGTCATCTATCTGGTCGAGCAGCCCAAAGGCCACCCCGGCATTTTCCACGTAGCTGAGCTCGAAGAGGTTGGGCACAATGCGCACCGCTTCCTGCCCCTTGAGCTGGGTAACCGCCCAGTATTTGCTGCCCTGGTCGGCCTGACAACCAGCCAGCAAAATGGTGGAGAGCAGTACGTACTTTCTGATTCCGGATTTCTTCAATGCCATGCGCAAAAATATGCTTGTATGGAGTTAACGTATCAAAAGCAAATATAGTTCCGGCAGTGGAACATGCCTGGTTTTTTTTTCAATGCAGGGAACGGTAGGTATGACATTCATTTTTTCTACAGGCGCCACATGGAGTACATGGAGTATATGTAGGCAGGGAAGGCATAACCCTATGCGGTTGAACAAAATCAGCACAAAAACCAAAACCATACTTTGTATTAATTCGTATGTTTTCCTAAACAAAACCATCCATAAAAATGAAAAGAACATTACTCAACATGCTGAAGAAAACCGGTCTGCTCATCTTGCTGGGCCTGCTCATTTATGGAATCAAATTTACCTTTGACCTGTCCTTCTCTGGAACAGAGGACATAAAAATTGTAAAAGACTATGATAGCCTATTGAGCATTGAGGAACTGATAGATCAGCCTGCCTTCAAAAACAAAGTCTTGTACATAGATATTTGGGGCGTTTACTGCAAACCTTGTATTAACCAGTTCCGGCTGATGCCTGCCATCAAGAAGCAACTGAAGAATGAAGCGGTGGAATTTATTTACATATCCACTCCCTATGGCTACTTTAATGATGAACAACTATGGAAAGCTGCCATTAAAAAATACAAACTAAAAGGCTACCATGTACATGCGAGTATGCAGTTTTATGAAAATATATGGGAAGAGGTTGAAGGAATAGAGGATAAATGGTCTATCCCCCACTACCTATTGGTGGACAAAGACGGAAAAATTGCCAATCCCAATGCACCTGCTCCCATACACGAGGAGGCCCTGCTGGCTGAACTCAC
>RFHT01000720.1 GCA_003696835.1 Bacteroidota bacterium | reverse complement strand
ATTAAGAGCAAGTTTGACCAAAGCATCGCACAACTCGCACATGCACCTGAAGAGCGCTTTGACCTGATCAGGAGCTGGCTCAGTGCCTTTACCGCCCAGGAGCAAAGCACCCGCTACCAGCGCTATCTGGAAGAAACTGCTGCCCTGCTCTTTGCCGGCAACTTTCAGCCAGCCCGGGTGATACAGGCTTCGCTCGAAAGAGAAATCCGCGATATGAAGGGGGATCACCCCCTGGTCCGGCAGGGGGTTTACCAACTGCAATACCACGACTTCGTGCAAAAGATGCGGCATTTTGAACGCCATACTGTACCTCTGTTTGTCCAGTACGGGCAGTTAAAAAAGAAACTGGCAACCCAATACCGGGAACAACTACAACTGGAGAGCTTCCGCCCCCGGGTACTCAGCTCATTCGTGCGCAATCAGCTCATCGACCAGGTGTACCTCCCCCTGATAGGCGACAACCTCGCCAAACAAATTGGCACGGCAGGCGAAAACACCCGCACCGACCGCATGGGCATGCTGCTGCTGATTTCGCCTCCGGGATACGGCAAAACCACCCTCATGGAATATATTGCCAACCGCCTGGGGCTTATTTTCATGAAAATCAACGGCCCCTCTATTGGGCATCAGGTCACTGCGCTTGACCCGGCAGAGGCGCCCAATGCTGCAGCCCGCCAGGAGCTGGACAAGCTCAGCCTCGCCCTGGAAATGGGCGACAACATCATGCTTTACCTAGATGACATTCAGCACCTCAACCCGGAGTTTTTGCAAAAGTTTATTTCACTCTGCGATGCCCAACGCAAAATTGAAGGGGTGTATAAAGGTAAAACGCGTACTTACGACCTGCGCGGGAAAAAAGTGGCGGTGGTTATGGCCGGCAACCCCTATACCGAAAGTGGGGAGAAGTTTCAGATCCCCGACATGCTGGCCAACCGGGCCGACACCTATAACCTGGGCGACATCATTGGCGACAATGACCAGAGCTTCAAACTCAGCTATATCGAAAATGCCCTGACCTCCAACCCCATACTAAACCGGCTTTCGGGCAAAGCACATAAAGACATTTTGGCCCTCATCCGGCTGGCAGAAACCGGCAGGGAGGAAGACCTGGAGCTGGAATCCAATATACCGGCCGAAGAACTCAACGAATACGTGAGCGTACTGAAGAAATTGCTGGTAATACGCGACGTGGTACTGAAGGTCAACCAGGCTTATATTCGCTCTGCCGCCCAGCAGGATGCCTACCGCACCGAGCCGCCCTTCCAATTGCAGGGCAGTTACCGCAACATGAATAAACTGGCCGAAAAAGTAGCACCCATTATGAACGAGGGCGAGCTACGCACCCTCATTTTGTCACATTACGAAAATGAAGCCCAAACCCTTACTTCCGGCGCCGAAGCCAACCTCCTCAAATTCAAGCAGTTGTGCGGTTATGCTCAGCCCGAGGACGCCAGGAGGTGGGAAGAAATCCTCCAGATGTTCAGGCAGCAGAAACTCCTCAATGCCGACCGCCTGGGCCAGATGGTTCAGCAAATGGGGGCCTTTACTGAAGGCCTCAGTGGCATACGCCAGGTGCTGGAAGCCGGCATCAAAGGCAGTAGTAAAAAATAAGCAGGCCGGAAAACCGGATCACAGGCCAGAAGGATGCAGCTTCCTGCCTGGCACCTGCATCCTGAATCTTGCATCTCCTTAAAGGCATCTCCACTGCGCTCCGGCCAGCTTCCTGCATGCTGTCCCCCTTTTCTGCAAAATCCCTCTCTGGCTCTGCCATCCTTTTCTACAGCAGCAAGAAATAGGTTAAAATTGCCCAGATTTCGGACAAAACAATCTCTGGCGAAATATTAGTTTTGCAGCCGTTTGTGAAAAAGCTGCCAAATCCAAATAATTTTTAGTAATTTTGCAAAATAAATTAGCCAAACAACTCCACTACTCCATGAAAAAAAGCATTTGCGCCCTTCTGCTCTTGCTAAGCTGTTTGTTTACCGGGCTTCAGGCCCAGCAAAGCCCGCTGGCGATCACCCGCATTGAGGCTGAAGTAAAGCTGGACGGCCACCTAGATGAGCCCTTTTGGGCCACTGTTCCTCCTCTGCCCCTGGTGATGCTCAGGCCCGTGTATCATGGCGAGATGACCCAGCCTACGGAGATTCGCCTGGTGTATGACGATGAGTTCATTTACGCTTCGGCCAAATGCTACGAGCAGCCCGGGATGATCAAAAGTGCCTCTTTTAAAAGAGATGATGACGGTTTTGACTCCGATTGGTTTTCCATACAGCTCGATGCCTTTAACGACAACGAAAATAGCCTGCTGTTTGTCACCTTTCCCACCGGGGCACGCACCGACATGACCGTGTTTAACGATGCCACGCCCGTGGGCCAGGGCGAGTCGGGTTTTCCCTTCAACAGCAGTTGGAACACCTTTTGGAGTGTAGCCACACGCGAAACCGAAGAGGGTTGGTTTGCCGAAATGCGCATTCCTTTCAGCAGCCTGCGCTTCCAGAGCAAAGATGGCAAAGTAACCATGGGCCTGATTGCCACGCGCCGCATGGCCCGGAAGGAAGAACTCCACATCTTTCCCGACATCCCCCCCAACTGGGGTTTTCTCAGCGCATACAAACCCTCAAGGGCTCAAAAAATCGTATTCGAAGGCATCACTCCCAAAAAACCGCTCTATCTTTCCCCTTACCTCACGGCGGGCATCAGCCAGCAACAGCACCTCAACGCTGCCGAAACCGAATACGAACGGGAGGACCAATTTAAATACGGCATAGGGGGCGACATCAAGTACGGCCTGACCAAGAACCTCACCCTGGACCTGACCATTAACACCGATTTTGCCCAGGTAGAAGCCGACGATCAGCAGGTGAATCTCACCCGTTTTTCGCTTTTTTTTCCCGAAAAGCGGCAGTTTTTCCTGGAGCGCGCCAGTATTTTCGACTTTGGCTTCGGCCAGCTCAGCAGGCTGTTTTACAGCAGGCGCATTGGCCTGGAAGCAGGCACCCAAATTCCCATTATTGCCGGGGCTCGTACGGTGGGGCGCATCGGCAAATGGGATATGGGCCTGATCAACATGCAAACTGCCCGCTCCGACGAGCTGGAAAAACCCTCCGAAAACCTGGGGGTAGTGCGCCTGAGGCGTCAGGTATTTAACCCCTATTCCTACATAGGAGTCATTGCCACACACCGGGTGGGGATGGGGACCTACGGCCACCACAACCCCTACAATGCCACCTACGGTTTCGACGGCACCCTGCGCCTCTTTGGCAACGATTACCTCAGCTTCAACTTTGCCCAGAGTCTGGAAAATGGGTTAGAAAACGACCCTTTTTCCCTTGCTCAAACCCGTTTTCGGGCCAACTGGGAAAAGCGGGAGTTTAATGGCCTTTCTTATGGCCTTTCGCTGGCCTACGCAGGTAAGGACTACCATCCTGGCCTGGGCTTTGAGCTCCGCCAGGACTTCACCTACATAGGCGATTATTTCGCCTATGGTTTTACCCCTAAAGAATCCTCCTTTCTGAGGCAGCATCAGCT
>RFHT01000719.1 GCA_003696835.1 Bacteroidota bacterium | reverse complement strand
GGATGCAGGTCACAGGATGCAGGTAGCAGGTGACAGGATATCTTGCATCCTGCATCTTGCCACCTGCATCTTGCCACCTGCATCTTGCATCTTGCATCTTGCATCTTGCATCTTGCATCTTGCATCTTGCCACCTGCATCTTGCATCCTGCATCTTGCCACCTGCATCCTGCATCCTGCATCTTCCCAATTCAGTCAGTAGGGCTGTTGACTGCTCAAGCTGTTCAGTACCTTCAGCAGGTCCCGGGCCTGCACATTGCCTTCGAGCACCATATAGGCCTGCAGGTAGTAGGGCTCGCGGTGGGCGAGCAAGCGTGTGATAAATGCCTCCAGTTCATGCGGTGGTACCTCCCGTATGAGGGGCCTTTGTGCCTGCTGCAGGCGAAGGCGCCCGGCCAGTATAGCTATGTCCGGCCGCAAGTAAATGGTGTGCCCGTGTGCATTCATCCACTGCATGTTGTCGTGAAAGCAGGGGGTGCCCCCTCCGCAGGCCACCAGGCAGGGCCGTTTCAGTGCACTGAGCGACTCCAGGGCTGCGCGTTCGCGCAGCCGGAAGCCCTGCTCGCCCTCGCGGGCAAAAATTTCCGGAATAGAGGCGCCTGCCATCTCCACAATGCGGTCATCCAGGTCGAGGAAGTCAAAGGAAGCCAGCGGAGCCACCGCCTTGCCCAGGGTCGTTTTTCCCGCCCCCATAAAACCGATCAAAAATACCAGCATGGCGCTGCCGGGCCTTTCTGTATGTTCGGCCTGCTGCATCACCTCAACAGGGCCTCAATTTCTTTGGCCGAGGGGCGGTTGTTGTAGTGCCATTTTTGCAAAATAACCCCGTCCTTGAGCAGCACATAGCCCGGGCTGGAGCGGATAATGGTTTTCAGTACCGTTTCATCCAGAAAGGCAAACGGGTAGGGGATACCGTATTGCTCAATGAGCTGCTGCACCACAGAGGGGCTGGTGTTGGTGAGGCCCACCACGCGCACATCCGGGGGCAGGGCCCTGGCCAGCTCAGCACTTTCGCGCAGAGCCACCTCCGGTGCCTTGTCCATGTAGTAGAGGTCGATCATGAGGGTATTGCCTTCAAACACCGGAAACTCCTCCCCAATGAGAAACTCCAGGTACCAGTCCTTGCACTTGGGAATGCCTTCGGGACCGGGCACTGTGGTACATTCGTTGAGGTCCACGCCCACCTTGTAGGGCCGGTAGTCGATGAGGGGCAGGTTTTGGTGGCACCAGTACGCATAAGCACCCGAGAGCACAAAGGCTCCCAGCACCACAAAGCCCGCAATTTTGCTGCTGGGCACCGGCCGTATGTATTTGCGTGCCAAAAATACCGGAATGAGCATCAGCAGCAGGATGAGGTCCTTGGTGAATGACTCCCAGGGCTTGATTTTGAGGGCATCGCCAAAACAGCCGCAGTCGGTTACCTTGCCCGTAAAATGGGAATAGCCCGTGAGCCAGGTAAAAAAGATCATCATCAGCAGGGCCAGCCAGGCTGTTTGCCGCATGCGAAAGCCCAGTACAATGGCAAATGCCAGGGCGATCTCAAAAATGCTGATAAACCAGGCCAGGGTTTCGGCATAAGGCACCATAAAGGGCATCTTGAATACATAAAAGTATTCTTCCAGTTTATAGCCAAAGCCGATGAAGTCATTTGCCTTCACAAAGCCCGAATAAAAAAACAGGGCTCCCACCAGCAGGCGGCATACCCAAACCAGCAGCTTCGTCAGGGGGAGTTTGTCCAGGTTCAGGCTCCTGGTACGCAGGTAACCCGTGAGCATGGCCAGGCAGGTGAGTATTCCCACTGCCAGGTACGTTAGTCCGATAATTTTATAAGTAGGCATATTTTGCAATCATTGATGGTATGCTGCGGGTGGTGTTGAGAAAATTTTGGGATTAAAATGGTACGAAAATAGCGGAAAATCACCACATCGTCAAGTATGCTCTCCTCCCGGTCTTCGCTTTACGGCTCCTTGTGCCTGCCGCTCTTCCTGCATCTTGATGAGGCAAAACACCGCATAGTTCAGCATATCGGTATAATTGCCTTCGGGTCCTTCCGAGGCGATAGTTTCTCCTGCGTGGTCTTCTATTTGCTTGAGGCGGTACACCTTCATCAGGATGAGGTCGGTCATAGAACTGATGCGCATTTTGCGCCATGCTTCGCCATAGTCGTGGTTTTTGCGTTCGAGCACGGCATACACCTCCTGTATGACCTGCTCGTATTCGGCCTCCAGGGCCTTGAGGTCCACATTGGCTTCGGGTAATTGTAGCTGCCCCTGCCTGATGCGCTTGAGTTGCATCAGGGCTATAACGCAGTAGTTGACAATGGCCATAAATTCTTCTTCTATGCCCTCGCCCACCTTGCTCTGACCCTTTTCCTGCAGGCTGCGTATGCGCTCGGCCTTGATGAGGATCTGATCGGTAATAGAAGGCATGCGCATGATTTTCCAGGAGGTGCCGTAATCCCTGGCTTTTTTGAGAAAAACCGATTTGCAGGCGTCTATTACAGAATAATATTGTTCTTTTGTTTTTTCCAAAAAGCGTTTTGTTACTTAGAGGGGTGAAATTAGGAAATAATTCTCAACAAACATTGGCCAGGGACGAATCCGGCATACAAATGTTTCCCACCCTCAACTGCAGGGGAAAGTTGCTGAGCCTGCACCAGCCTGTGGTGATGGGGATGCTTCCGGCGGGGCCGGGCGCCCTGGAGCAGGCCGGGCAGATGCTGGCCGCGGGAGCTTCCCTCATTGGGCTGCAGGCCGCAGGCCGGCAGTACACGGTGGCAGAGGAGCTGGAGCTGCTGGGCGAGCTGGTAGCTGCCCTGCGGCAGCACCTGCCCCATGCCCTGCTGTGCGTGCACACCGCCAGACCCGAAGTGGCCGCTCACCTGCTCGGCCTGGGTGCACACCTGCTGTACGACCTGGCAGGCAGCGAAGCCATGATGCAGCTGGCATCAGCCAGCAGGGTGCCTTATGTACTTTGCGCCTCCCTTTACAGCGAAGAGGTACAACATGCCCCCCAAACAGACGTAGTAGAAGGGAGGTGGCAGTATGTGGTGGGGCAGATCAACCGGGCGCGCAGCCTGGGCGTGACTGATGTGGTGATAGACCCGGGGGTGGGAGATGCCAAAAAACCGGAGCAAAACTGGCAGCTCCTGTACCAGCTTGGCCGCTTTGGTTTGCTGGAGCTTCCCCTGCTGGCCGGATCCTTTGAAGGCGGCTTTTGGGGGCTGCCCGCAGCTGAGGCTGCGCACCTCTACCCGCTCCTGCAATGGAAAGCCCTGGAGCAGGGCATACACATACTCAAAACCTCCGATGTACCCACCACCCTAAAACTGCTGCACTCATATAACCAATACGCTGGTGAATTATGAAACTGTTTGAAATAGGCTTTATCACCGTAACCCTGAAAGATATACTGGATATCGGCATCGTTACCTTTATATTTTTCAAGCTGTACGAAATGCTCAAGGGCAGTGTGGCCCTGCGGCTGCTGGGGGTGGTGTTTTCTATATTTTTAATATGGAAAGTGGTGGGCCTGCTGCAGTTTCGCCTGCTGAAATCCATACTGGATGCTTTCCTGGACCTGGGAGCCATTGCGCTGGTGATTATTTTTGCTCCCGAAATTCGCCGCTTTCTTTCCGTTATCAGCAAAAACCCCCTGGTGGAGCGGCTCATCCGCCATGCCACAGCACCCGCCACGCGCTCCGACTCGGCCGAGGTGTACCTCGAAGTGGTGGAGGCCATCAAAGATATACGGGCCACCGGCAATGGCGCCCTCATTGTGGTTACGGGCAAAAACGACCTCTCCGACATTCAGGAAACCGGCGACCAGATCAATGCCGATATTTCGGCCCGTCTCATTTATACCATTTTTCAAAAACAAAGCCCCCTGCACGATGGGGCCATGATCCTGCATAACCAAAAGATTGCCTCGGTGCGCTGCATATTGCCCATCTCCAAACGCACCGACATCTCCCCTGAATTTGGGATGCGCCACCGGGCAGCCCTGGGGCTCACCGAGGTGAGCGACGCCCTGGTCATTGTGGTATCTGAAGAAAGACGGGAGGTGTCCCTGGCTTACGAAGGAGAGTTGAGAAAAAATGTAGAATATGACGACATCATTGAAGCCATTATTTCCCATACCCGCCAAACCATCAGCTTCACCATGCTCAACAAATAATTTCACCCTGCGGGGTTGTATAACATGAAAAGAATGAGTAGTTTTGACGCCCGTTAGACATCAGGCGACGTGGCCGAGTGGTTAGGCACAGGTCTGCAAAACCTTGTACGGCGGTTCGAGTCCGCCCGTCGCCTCTTTTCCTCCCCTCTACAATTTACGCCCGCTTCGGTATTTTGCAGGCACATACCTCCTTTTGGTACATACCGTTCTGGGAGCCAGATAGACTGTTCATAGCTACATTTCACCCATTAACATTATGTAGCTTGAATGTTCCCCCAAAATACCCCTTATTTACACTGAAATAGGCTACTGATGGTTTTACACCGTTTTTTGGGCTATTTTTTTAAAGAAAGTAAACGAATTGTGTAACTTACTAACATGTCTCTTAGAACTAATGGGATTTTAATGTAGATTTGACATCGAGTTTCCCGTATTTGTTCTTTGTTAAAGCATGTTTTCTCAACTGTCCGCCTTAGCAGGTCAATAATTTTCCTTGTCTTGCGTTTTTCCTTTAGACTTTTTGAATAGACTTTGCATAAAGTCATTGCGGCCAAATACTACAATTTGGTAAATATACTAACATATTGTATTGCACGACCGCAATAAATTCATTATTTGAGAAAATAATTTCGCAAGTTCTCAGTTAATTGAATACATGACGCACTTGCATGCACGTTTATATTAGTGAGATTTTCACACGTTCTTAATCAATTTTTCATTTCAAACCCAGAAAAATCATTTAATCGGAAGGAAGTATATGAAAAACCTTAAACATCTCCTTTTGCTGATGTTCCTTAGCTCTATAATTATGGTTGGTGGTTATGCGCAGGAAGATAATACGGACGACAAGTATGCCAATGTTCCCAAGCGCCTGCACGAACAAAAAGACCAGTACGACGATGGTGAATACCTGTTTCCTCCCAAGCCCAAAAACAATTGGTCTATAGGGATTAAAGGAGGGTTGGCCTTCGTTGCCGGCGATGTAAAGCCTCAGCCCGGTTTCGGTCTCGGGCTGGATGTGCGCAAAGCCATTGGGCATTCGTTCAGCGTGCGTTTGTCTGCCTCTGCCGGCCAAACTACCGGATTGAACTATCAGCGAACCAACGGCTACGGAGCCAAAGCAGGTAACCCCTGGGACCAGTACTATTATCAGGTGCGTACGCAACCTGCACCCTGGGTGTACTACAACTATCAGATGACTTATGGAGACCTGACTCTTCAGGGAGTTGTTAACCTCAACAATATCAACTTCTACAAAGAGCAAGCAAAATGGAACCTCTATGCTGCCGGCGGGATTGGCCTTATGGGCTACCAAACCAAGGTAGATGCACTGGATAGCAATGGCGACATTTACAATTTTGCCAGCATTCCCGTTCATAACCCTGACCCCAATACCGTAGGGGTGGACAAAAAGCAAACCATCGACGCCCTCAAAAATATGCTCGATGGGGAGTACGAAACCAATGCCGAAGGCCACCAGGACGAAGAGGGGCTGAAGGTGGGCAGTAACTTCTACGTAATCAACCCTGCGCTGGTGGGGGCCCTCGGCCTGCGCTATCGCCTGGGCCGCCGTGTGGAAGTAGAGCTGGAGCACCGCATTGTGTGGACCAACGACGACCTGCTCGACGGTCAGCGCTGGCAAGAGCATGGTGGAAACGGTACTACGGCCCTCACCCGCGATTTCGACAGCTACCACAATACGACTGTGGGCATCCACTTCCGTTTGGGTAAAGGCGAAGAGTCTCTCTGGTGGAGCAACCCCCTCACCGAAGTGTACAGCACGGCTGCCGCTTCGCGCGACCTGGTGAAAAAACTCACCGACGACGCCGACAACGACGGCATACCCGACCTCTACGACAAAGAGCCGGATACGCCCGAAGGAACGCCCGTGGACGGCCAGGGCCGTACCCTCGACAGCGATGGTGATGGATACTCCGACCACGACGACGACCAGCCTTACACACCCAAAGGATGTGATGTGGACAGCCGCGGGGTAGCCCTCGACTCCGACAGCGACGGGGTGCCCGACTGCTACGACAAAGAGCCTGGCTCGGCTCCCGGCTCCCTGGTGGACGCCAAAGGGATCACTATTCCCACCTATGAGGCGCCCGAAGGCGGTACGATTGCCGATGCCTGTATCCTGCCCATTATCCATTTTGATCTGGACAAAGACAACATCAAGCCACAGTTCTACCCTGAGCTTTACTACATTGCCCAGCTGATGCGGGCCAATAAAGACCTCAGAATCAAAGCTATTGGCTACTCAGATAACAGAAACAGCGACGAATACAACCTCGACTTGTCTCGTCGCAGGGTAAGAAATGCGGTTGACTTTATTTCTAACACTTATGGTATTGATCCTTCCCGATTCGAAGTAGATGCCAAAGGAGAAAGAGAAGTCCTCATTGATGGGTTGCCTGACAACCACCGGGATCCTCGTCTCGAGCCCCTGCATCAGGTTAACCGCCGCGTGGTGTTTGAATGTATTAAGGACTAAGCTAATTAAACGAATGCATGCTTCAGGCAATTCCGCAAGGGATTGCCTGATTTTTTTTATAAACTTGCGGGGCGTTTTAGGAACGCTCAAAAAATAAGCTCTCCATAAGCGGAGAAGGACAAACATAAGCTGAACGGAACAGGCATGGATTTCCAAGGTGATGGACAATTACAAAACGATCTGATATTGCGCGTGGCCCGGGGCGAAGCGGTGGAGCGGCCGCCGGTGTGGCTGATGCGGCAGGCAGGGCGTTTTCTTAAGGAATACCGGGCAGTACGCGCCCGGGCGGGCAGCTTCAAAAACATGATTGCCCGGCCGGAGTATGCGGCCGAGGTAACCCTACAGCCTGTGGACCTCATTGGGGTAGATGCAGCCATTATCTTTTCCGATATTCTGGTGATACCCGAAGCCATGGGCCTGCCCTACGAGATGGTGCCTGGCAAAGGGCCGCTTTTTCCCCGTACGGTGCGTTCGGAGCAGGAACTGCAAGGGTTGCGGCCGGTGGCAGAAGAGAGCAACCTCAACGACACCTACGAGGCGATTCGCCTGGTAAAAAAACGGCTCAACGGGCGGGTGCCCCTGATCGGCTTTGCGGGGGCGCCCTGGACGATTTTCTGCTACATGACCGAGGGCAGCGGCTCCAAAACCTTTTCGGTAGCCAAAGCCATGCTCTACCGGGCACCGGAGCTGGCCCATGCCCTGCTGCAGCAAATTACCCAGGCCACCATCACCTACCTCAAAGGGCAAATTGCCGCTGGGGCCGACCTGCTGCAGCTCTTCGACTCCTGGGCCGGTGTGCTCAACCGGCCGGTTTACCGCCGTTTTGCCCTGCCTTACCTGCGGCAAATATGTGAGGCCATACAGGAGGTGCCCCTCATCGTTTTTGCCAAAGGGGCTTTTTTTGCACTGGAAGAGTTGGCTGAGCTCGACTGTGAGGTGATTGGGCTGGACTGGCAGTGCGAGCCCGATTTTGCCCTGCCTTTGGTGGGCAACAAGGCCCTGCAGGGCAATATGGACCCCTGCCAGCTGTACGCAGAGCCCGAAGAGGTGGCCGCCGCATGCCGGGCCATGCTGAAAGCCTTCCCCAAAGGGCGGCACATCGCCAATCTGGGCCACGGCATTTATCCCGACCTCCCCAGAGAGTCGGTACAGGCCTTTGTCAACACCGTGAAAGCTTTTTCGTATGAAAAAGAGTAACCCGGCTGCGGGGCCGCCCTGCCCTCAGGCTGGCTCCAACTCATTTATGCAAACCCTCTTTTTGATCAACCCCGGTTCCGGAAAACGGAAAAACCCCGCTAAAACGGCTGAGTTGATACACGAAATATATGGCAGGGCCGGCCTGGCGGCTCAGACCGCTTTTATCGATTTCCCTTCCCTGGACGAATGCCTGCAGCAGGCCCTGGAGGCAGGGGTGCGCAATGTGTTTGCTGTGGGAGGCGACGGCACCGTCAATGCCATAGCTGCCCGCCTGATTGACAAACAGGTCAACTTTGGGGTGATCCCCAAGGGCTCCGGAAATGGATTTGCGAGAAACCTGGGCTTTTCCATCAACACCCGCCTGGCCATCAAACAATCGATGGACAGCTGGAGCATCAAAATAGATACGGGTAGCTTCAACGACACGCCTTTTGTGAATGTAGCCGGCGTAGGGCTGGATGCCGTAGTGGCAGAAATTTTTGCCCATAAAAAAAAGCGCGGCTTCAGCCGATATGTGCGCAGCTCTGCCGAGGGCCTGATGTCTTACCGCCCGGAGGCGTATCAGATCGACATTGATGGAGAGGAATTATTTCGCGAAAACATCATGGCCATTGCCATTGCCAATGGCACCCAATGGGGCTACGACGCCAAAATATCGCCCCAGGCCCGCCTCACCGACGGCCTACTGGATGTGATCATTGTGAAGCATTTCCCACTTATAGGCGCCGGTGGGCTCATCGGCAGGCTGTTTAACGGCCAGATATACAACTCCCGCTATGTGGAGGTGCGGCAGGGCAAGCACATCCGCATTGTGCGGCAGGCGCCGGGCAGTGCACAGGTGGACGGCGAACCCTTCGAAGCCGGCAAAGAGATTTCCATACGGGTAAAGGAAAAATCGCTCAACCTGCTGGTACCCAATACGCTCACTTACAAGAAAATACAGTCCCTGTAGGGAAACTCAGCTCACTTTTTCGCTTTGTACCTGCTTCAGGGCATCAATCTGCCGCAGGGTGCGGCGGGTAAAAATGGCGTATTGTTCCTCCAGGTCCACCTGCTGCATTCCCACAGAGCCGGTATCCAGCACCATCCAGCGGGGTGTTTCGGGTGAAAAGGCCGTCCATTCGGGCTGCCTGCCGTCGTTGGGAGTGCCGGTTTTGGCAAAGTGCGTCCAGTAGTCCATCATGCTGGCCGAGAGGGCCAGATCCTGTTTGCTCAGGGGCAGCACGGGGGTATTTTTGCCATGCACAAAGGGCAGCTCTGCGGCGTGGAAGGCGCCAATGGTTTGCCTGGGGCTGGGAGGTACTCGTGTAAACATGTATAGATATACGGCTTGCCCATTTTTTGTAGCCTCTTCTGCATAGAAGCGCACCCTGTGGCCAAACATGCTTTCGCCCAGCAGGGCCGATTCTGCCCTGGGCTCCCTGCTTGCTATGCCCGGGTAAAGCTCCAGCAGGCGGGGCAGGTCTGCCCCAAATTCCTGCTGCATATAATCGGGCAGGCGGTCGGCGGGCATGTCGCGATACCTGAACTCAATCAGGGGAGTAGGGAAGAGGGGATGAATGATGCTGCCCTCATCCCGGTTGCTGCCCAGCAGCAGGGGCACATTGGCCTGCCTGCCTTCATGGAAAGCCTGCAGGGGGCTTTGGGGCAGTACATAGCCGTCAATGAGGGGGTAAAAGTTGCCCAGCAACAGCTCCTTTCTCAGCACCTGGTACAACTTTCTGGCGGGCATGGCCCGCAGTTGTTGTAGCTGTTTGCTGCCGCTGATGCCTGCTTTTTGGGCAAATGCCATACCCAGCTCTTCCCCGGAGGGATAGTCGATAAAGGGGTGGAAGAGGTGGTACATCTGCCCGCTGTTGGCCGGGCTTTGCATGATGGCCTTGTGGAAGAGTCCCCGGGCCAGGGGGCTGCACAGCAGGTGGGCCACCGATTCGCCGCCGGCCGACTCACCAAAGATGGTCACATTGGCCGGATCGCCGCCGAAGGCGGCGATGTTTTCCTGCACCCATTGCAGAGCTGCGATCTGGTCCAGCGTGCCATAATTGCCCGAAACGCCCTGC
>RFHT01000718.1 GCA_003696835.1 Bacteroidota bacterium | reverse complement strand
CAGGCTGTCCTGCCGGAATAACCTGATCCATGGCCCGTCTTTTTCGGAAAGCAATACCACATCTATTTCTCCAAACGCATTGGGCTGAAAATGAAACAGCATGTCAAAAGGGTTAAAAAAGCGGTAGGTGCTTGTGGGATACAGTTCCAGTTTGGGCTGGCGCAGTAGATGCATGTACAATTGGCGGCCATCTGCCTGAAATTGAATGCTGGTTTGGCGGCTTTCAGCCCGATAGGTGCCAGCCAGTTTTTCTAAAAAATCAGAAGAAATCCATTCGGCGGAGTCATTGACGAAGTGGATGTGGTCCACAAAACGCGCCCAGTTTTTGTTTTCCGGTTCCATGAGGCTGACTTTCGAAAAGAGCGGCGCGGCCTGATCTGTCTTTCCGGCTGCCAGGTAGAGGGTGGCCAGCTGCACCATGGCGCGGCTGTTGTCGGGGGCTTGTTTGAGAAATGCCTGTGCTTTTTCGGTGGCTTCCTCCAGCCGGTCGAGGCGCCGGAGGCAGAATAGCTCAATTTCCACATTGGCAAAGGGGTCATCCCGCAATTGCTGGTACTGCCTGATGGCCGAGAGGGCATCCTCGTACTGGTCTAGCATCTGATAGCGCACAGCCAGGTTGAGAAATAGGTTGGGGTCGTTGGGCCGGAGCTGGGTCATCATTTTTCCCAGTTCCACTGCTTTGTCCATCTGGTTGTCCATGCGGTACTTCAGCATGCGCACATTCATGTCCATGGTTTCGGGCAGGCGCTTTCGGTGCTGCATGGCCAGGTCCAGGGCCTGGCGGGCATTGGTTTCGCTGATGGAAAACTGGTGGTTGAGGAAGGCGCGCAAATAATTGGCCGCAGCAAAGCTTTCGTCTGTTTTGACAGCTTCGTCCAGTTTGTTTAGCGTTTGAAAAATGCGAAACTTCCCCAGATCCGTCATGGCCTCGCAAAAATGGCGGTAAGCTTCCATCGAATGAGTGAGGCTATTGGCTACTGGCAGGTCCCGCACCGTGTTGAGATGCTGCGGGGGTACCCCCAGGTCGCGTTTGATCTGGAGGGCGGCCTGGTCCAGCAGGGCCCAAAAATCCGGTCCTTCGAAATCCCACTCCTTTATAAGCTGGCCGCTCTGTGCATCGTATATGCGGGGGTGGATATGAAAGCCGCTGTCGGTGAGGCTGTAGCTGCCGTTGAGCATCATCTTGGATTGAAACTCTACGGCTTTGGCCAGTTGCTCATTGAAGAGGGTAATTTGTTTGTCCTCATCAAAATAAACGAGCATGTAGGGATCCTGGTCCCAGTCGGTTTCCAGGGCGTAGGGAATGCCCACACCCATCCAGTCGAAGCTGCTGTCGGTAGTATCCGGCTCAAAATTCATCAGGTAAATGCGCTTTTGATGGTCGGCTTTTACAATGGTACGCTCAATGGTATTGCCGAGCTCGTCCTTCATTTTGATGGTTTGGGTGGCCTTTGCCTGCCCTGGGGATAAGGCCAGGTAGCCCAGCAGTCCCAACAATCCCAGCCCCAGCAGCCCCAGCAGGTAGGCTGCCGGCCGGGGCAGGCGTGCCCACCAACTGCCCGCCTGTTTTCTTTTTTCAAATTTTCCCACCAACTCCCTGGGATCGGGAATGACCAGCCCCTCCTGTCGCAGGGCAAAGACCTCCAGGGGTTTGCCCACATTTTTGAAAGAAAAGCGCCCCATGGACGCTACGGGCATTTCCGCCTGGTTTTTGATGTAGTCATACACCTTTTCCGAAATCATTACACTGCCCGGCACAGCTACAGACTCCACCCGGGCGGCGATATTCACCCCATCTCCAATTACCTCGGTGTCGGAAAACATGACATCGCCGGTGTGTATGCCAATGCGAAGGGGTACCTTGGGCTCTTTTTGCAGTTCCCGCTGCATTTCAGTGGCGCAATGGGCCGCATCTATGGCACTGTCGAATACACTCAGGGTGCCGTCGCCATAGTACTGGAGTATGGTGCCGTGATATTGCTGGTGCAGCCTTTCAAATACCTCGCGGTGGCGCTGGCGCATGGCTACTGCCTTTGCTTCATCCTGCTGCATCAGGGCGGTATAGCCCTGAATATCGGTAAACATAATGGCAGCGAGTTTTCGGGTGTGTGACATGGGAGCTCGATAAAGGGATTGAGGTGAAAATAATATGATCAGCCGGTGGGGTGCAATCGCAATTTGCCGGAAGAAGTGTAAATATCCCAAAGAAGCTTTATTTTCGCAAATAAACCCCGCTATACCTGTGAAGCATTCCAAGCAGATCCCCCAACTCCCTTTTGCTGCCGAGGAGTTTACGCCGGCAAATATTTATCAGCAACTGCGAAAACTGCACTACATCGGGCAGGAAAAAGCTGTCAAAGCCCTCAGCCTCATGGCCTGCAGGCACATCAACCGGCTCAAATACCTGTTTGTCGAGGGCATTCCCCCCCAGGAGCTGCCGCCCAAAGACAACTTCCTGCTGCTGGGGCCTACCGGCAGCGGTAAAACCTATCTCGTAAACCTCATCTTTTCCCGTATTCTCAAGCTGCCCACTACGGTGGTGGACCTCACGGCCTATTCTGAAACGGGCTATGTAGGGCAGGATGTGGTATCCATTCTCACCCGCCTGGTGCTGGCTGCCGGAGGCGATTACGAGCGCGCAGCTATGGGCATTGTCTGCCTGGACGAGTTTGACAAACTGGCTACCAGCAAGAGCGATGCCGTCTTTTCCGGCCAGGGTACCACCAAAGATGTGAGTGGACTGGGCGTGCAAAAAGAATTGCTCAAAATGCTGGAAGGTGCCGAAATCGATGTGCCCGTGGACATTTCCCATTCCGCCTATGCACCCCGGCAAACCATGAGCACCGAACACATTGCCTTCATTGCTCTGGGAGCCTTCTCCGGCATCACCAAAACCATTCGCCAACACAACAAGCAAATCGGCTTCGGGCAGCAGCGACAGAAAGAACTGGAAGACAAGGTGGCTTATCAGATAGAGGAAGACGACCTGCGTAAGGTGGCTTATTTCCAGGATTACGGCATTATGCCCGAACTCATCGGACGTTTTACCCGCATCATTCCCTTTCATCCGTTGGGAAAGACCCACCTGAAAACCATTTTGCAGGAGCAGATTGGCCAGCAATACCACAAGGAACTGGAGTTGCTCAATACGGAGCTGCTCATCGAAGAAAGTGTGATGGACAAGGTAGTGGAGCAAGCCCTGGAAATGGAAACCGGTGCCCGTGCTCTGCGCGCCGCTCTGTATGGCCATATTGAAGCGGCTTGTTTCGAGCTCTATTCCCAAAAGCGCAAATCCCGTCGCAGGCTGAGGCTGTTTGTAAAGGAGGGGCACATTCAATGGGAAATCAATGCCCTGAAAAAGGCGAAAAAATCAAAGTGAGGAAGCCTTTGCGGCTGCCAGGCAGGCAACCGTTCCGTTGCTGTAGTCGTATATCAATGTTACCAAATTGTTAACAAAAGTTTTTTTAAACATTAACAAAAGTTTTTCTATTTGTTAATTAATAATTATATTAGTGTTACTTAACGATGTTTCACCGAGTAAATCTGTAGGTTATGGCTGTTTTAATCAAAAAATACATCGGAGGATTGTTGTCACTCAACGGGTTGGTAGCAGATGAGTCGCAAACCAACTGGAACGAGGCTGCACAGGTACTGATGGAGGTGCTGAAATACACCCTGCTCATACTCGCAGCTTTTGCACTTACGGCCTTGCTGGCGCATTTCGACATCAACATTTTTGCAGATTAATGCGCATCCCTTTTTGGCAAAAATGCCCTGCTGCATGCAGCATTTTGTTCCGTTTTTCGTTTACATAGAAAAACGGAATGATGATGCACAATCTAAAATACCTGACAATGGTGCTGGCCCTGATGGCGGCACTGGCGGGCTGCTCAAAGCCCGAAGAAATTGAACTGGGAGAAACCTTTAGCCTGAATTTCGAACAAAAAAAGCAGATCCCCAGTGAAGGACTGGAAGTACAGTTTTTGCGGGTAACTGCTGATACCCGTTGCCCCACCAATGTAACCTGT
Organism: Bacteroidota bacterium; assembly: GCA_003696835.1. Classification (GTDB taxonomy): domain Bacteria; phylum Bacteroidota; class Bacteroidia; order J057; family J057; genus J057. The sequence goes on along the minus strand of RFHT01000718.1, from coordinate 1,858 downwards.
GTTACCGCCGGCTTCGTAACGGTGGAAATTCAGTTGTGGAAGGCCGGGCAGGACCTGGGCACCCACAGTGTGAGCAAAGGCGAAGGCATAGACGCGCCCTACACTGAGGTGGATGCCTACCGCGTAGAGCTCATAGACGTACACCCCTATCCCACCGATCCGCAGCCACCCATTCCGCAGGAATCCTATTCCATTGAGCTGAGGGTGAACAGGCGGTAGAGGTTCAGAGCTTATTGAGAGCCAATTTCAAATTTTATCTTTCATCGAACTTACGTCCATGCTGCCTCCGCAGAGGCTGCAAGGACGTGGTATTTGTTGTTGCTGGGCAAATGAAACATGGAACAAGGACAAACGATTCTTGATTTCAGAAATAGGTGGTTTTGGGGGTAGTCTGCTTCTTGCCCTCAGCCCGTTCAAAATTTGGTGGAAATTTAGAGAAGCCGTATCTTAAACTGACCGGCGCAGAAATGCGCTTCAAACCCACCAAACCCACTGCTATGAAGGCCATTACCTCCCTGCTTCTACCTATTTGGTGTACATTGCTGTTTTGCCAGTTTTCTTTTACAACGATTGCCCAAACCCAACTGCCCCCCATACTGTCGGACAACATGCTGATACAGCATTCTGCCGAAGTCAAACTTTGGGGCTGGGATACTCCCGGCCAGCCAGTGCGGCTTACTCCTTCCTGGAGCCGCAAAGGCGTGGAGGTACGTACCAATGAGGCGGGCAGGTGGGAGGCCACCCTGTCCAGCCCGGCACCAGGAGGTCCCCACCGCATCCGCATTCAGGGCTCCTCCACCATCACCTTGCAGAATGTGCTGGCAGGGGAGTTGTGGCTGTGTTCGGGCCAGTCCAACATGGACCGCCAGTTGGGCCTTCAGCGGGGGCAAAAGCCCATCGTCAATTACTGGGAGACAGCACAGCAGGCCGATCTGCCCGAAATTCGCCTGTTTGTGGTAAAACGTAGCGTATCGGAAGTGCCGCAGCAGCGTTGTGAGGGCGAATGGGTGGTGTGTAGTCCGGAGGAAGTACTGAAATTTTCGGCGGTGGGCTATTTTTTTGGAAAAAAACTGCACGAAACACTTTCCATGCCGGTGGGTCTTATTGAATCGGCCTGGGGGGGCACCCCGGTGGAAGCCTGGACGTCCAAAGAGGCCCTGAATAATGCGTTTTTGCTGGAGCGGGAGCGCCGTCTGCTGGCCCAGTATGAGGCCGACAGCATAGCCTACACGGCCCAACGCGAGGCCTGGGAAAAGGGCTATCTCCAAAACCCGCCGCCCCTACCCGAAAGCTGGGGGGTAAAAAGGCGTTTGCACCACCGCATAGGCGGCCTGTACAATGGTATGATACATCCCCTGCTGCCGCTGCGCATACGGGGGGTCATCTGGTACCAGGGCGAATCCAACCGGAATTTTCCCCGCCAATATGAGAAGCAGTTTCCCAACCTCATACGCACCTGGCGGCAGGCCTGGGGCATAGGCGACTTCCCTTTTTATTTTGTGCAAATTGCACCCTATTACTACAACGGGGCCTTCAACATACCACCGATATGGGAAGCCCAGTATGCCGCCCTGCAACTGCCCCATACTGGCATGGCCGCTACCCAGGACATTGGGCAGATTTACGATATACACCCGCCTGAAAAAGAGGAGGTGGGCCGCAGACTGGCCCTGATTGCCCTCAACCAAACCTATAACAGGCAGGATGTGGTGTACTCGGGGCCCGTGCTGAAGCAGGTGACATACGAAGCAGGCAAAGCCCTGCTGGAGTTTGACCCCAGGGGGGGAGAATTGTTTTCGGCCGGCAACGGCATAGGGGGCATCCCCTCCTTTTTTGTGGCCGATGAGCGACGCATATT
>RFHT01000717.1 GCA_003696835.1 Bacteroidota bacterium | reverse complement strand
GGTTTCTTCGGAAATCCCCCTGCTGGGCAGAAAGGTATTTGAAGCCATTTCCTACAGCAGGAAAGCCGAGAAAAAAGCGAAAGCCAGCATGGTACTGGAGCACCTGCTGGAAGGGAATCCCAGCCTGCCCTTCATGGCCCTGGAGGACAAAATTGGAGAAGCTGGTAACAGTCTTTCCAAAGGCCAGCTTAAACTGCTGGCGTATGCACGTGCATTGCTCACCAACAAAAAAATCGTGCTCATTGATGAGCCTTTTGAGGGCTTTGATGAGGAGGCAATTCCATTTTGGGCAGAAATATTGAAGCAAATGGCTACCCACAGGAAAGTAATCGTGTTTTCTGCGCATTCATTGGAAGCGTATCTGGCTCCCGCTTCCGTGCATCAACTGCCTGTCAATGCCAAGATATTTTCCTAACAAATGATAAAATATTGGTCCATTTTATAGCTTTTAAGGACATATTTGGTGATTTTAAGGAGTTTTTGTCTTAAAAAACGTCTAACAATGCCCATAAAATATTCTTTTTAAATAATCCATGATTCATTTCTTTTAGAATGGCAACACCTCATTAACTCTAATCTCGAATTATGGGTACCTACAAGGCATGTATTTGCGGAATACTCGTTCTTTTTGCCTTCCTGTTTAATCAAAACCAGGGATATGGGCAAAGTGCCGAAGCCACCGCTCAAAGGTGGTTGGTGAAATACACTTCCCAACGCAATTCCAACTTTGCAATGGAGCATAAAGTTCCTGATTTGCAAGGCGTCCGGGTTTTACGTCTTGGGGCTTCGCAGCAGATACAGCTGTGGGAGTTTTCCTCAACTGAGCAGGCAGAATCCCAATGGCTGGACCAAGTGTTGGCAGAAAAACAAAAATATGGAATAGAGTGGATAGAAAAGGATGTGGAGTTTCGGCATGCTGTGACACCCAGTGACAGCCATTTTGACAAACAATGGTATTTGCAAAATACGGGTCAGTTTGGCCCAGCTTCCATCGCAGACATACAGGCCACCAAGGCCTGGCAGTTTACCCAGGGGTCGGAAGAAGTGGTTGTAGGGGTGATTGATTCGGGCATCGACTGGCGGCATCCCGACCTGGCAGAGAATATTTGGCAGAATTTGGGAGAGGATCTCGATGGAGACGGCCATGTGCTGGAGCTCATAAATGGAGTATGGCAGTTTGATCCGGATGATGAAGACGGGCTGGATACGGACGGCAATGGGTACGCCGACGATTTTATTGGTTGGGATTTTGTAAACAACGATAACGATCCTTCGGACGATCACATCTTTGGGCATGGTACCCATGTGGCGGGTATCATTGCTGCCAGGGGCAATAATGGGTTGGGCATCAGTGGGGTGAGCTGGCGCTCCAAATTGATGCCCCTTAAGTTTCTCAACGCCCAGGGAAGGGGCTTTGCTTCGGGGGCCATAGAAGCCCTGGATTACGCCAAACGCATGGACGTAAAGATAACGAACAACAGTTGGGGGGGAGGAGCCTTCAGCCAGGCTGTGCAGGAGGCCATCAATGAATTTGGGGGGGTTTTTGTGGCTGCTGCGGGCAATCATTTTGCCAATAACAACGACCAGAGGCCTTTGTTTCCCTCCAGCTACGCCCTGCCCAATATCATAGCTGTAGCGGCCACTGATGGCCATGACCGCCTGGCCAATTTTTCGAATTATGGTGCAACTTCTGTGGATATTTGCGCCCCGGGGGTAGCCATATACAGCACCCTGCCTGCCGGCAGGTACGGCTTCCTCAATGGGACCTCCATGGCAGCTCCTCAGATCACGGGGGCGCTTTGTCTGTTGCTTTCAGACCAGCCCGGCTTGTCCGTTTCTTACTTGAAAGACCGCATCATGCAGGCTGTGGACCAGCCTGCCACCCTGGCGGGCAGCTGCGTTTCCGAGGGCCGGATCAATTTGCTCAAATTGCTCAACAAACCCACTGCTTTTAATGCCACCATATTGGATAGCCAACCAATGGTGGCACAGGACATTACCTCTGCCCTCAACCAGCAATACTCAATTGCAGGGGCAACCGATTCGGGCTTTGTATGGACCCGGTTAAGTGGAGAAGGAGAGATCAACGTTTCTCAGTACTATACGGCTGATGATGTCCTGAGGATCAATCAAATCCTTCAAATGCCTGATGGAAACACCCTGGGTTGCGGCTGGGTCAAAGGCCCCGGGGGCATGCATGCGCTCTTGTTAAAGCTCAATGATGATGGGAATGTGTTATGGGCTTTTCGCCTGGAGGGCAGCGGAAGCGACCAATTTGACCAGATCCTGCTGGACGATACTCCTGCCGCGAATATTTACCTGGCAGGCAAAACCACGGGTTTTGGAGTGCCTCATGCCAGCTATTTACTATGCAAAATAGACCAGCATGCCAATCCCATCTGGCAAAAGGTGTACACCCCGCCAGATACCCTGCTACACCTGGGCCAGCTGGCGCGTCTGAATGACGGAAACATCTTGTTGAGTGCCAATCTGGGGAATGAGGCCCAGGCCAGCCTGCACCTCTTGAAGGTAGATACATTGGGGCAGTTGAATGGAGAAGCTGGCATACAGCTTCCCGGTACTTCCTATAGCCAGCCCTTCGGCCTAAAACCCAGAACCAAAATCCTTGGAGCAAAGACCCTTCCGGTAAATCAATTAATTGCTGTAAGCAAAAAAGGCAGTGACGATGGGGGAAATGGCGACGATCATGAGGAGGACGGGGATGAGGGAGATGATGATGGAGATGATGAGGAAGATGAGCCACAAGGAGTGGTGCCTGAAATCACAACAGAGATGATAACCGAATCGTACTGGCTGGCGGCCTATAGCAAGGAAACGGCGGGGAAGTATATTGTATTGCTGGAACTGGATACTCAACTGGCAGTGATTACAGCCCAGAAAATCCTGGTACCAGGCCTGAAACCCGGCCTGGACATGGAGGTTGACCAGGACAATGGACTCCTGATTGCAGGCCTTCAAGGTGACTCGCTGGCTTCTCTTTTGCTCTTCAGGCAGGATGCCGAGGGACGTATCAACTGGGCCAAAGAGTACCCCAAAAACCTTGCGAATGAGAAGGTAATGACCTTTTTCTCCCCTGAGCTGGGTTTGCTCACCCTGGGCAGCCTTATGGAAATGGGGAACCATACGGCCTGGCACCTGGTAAAAACCCAGTTTGATGGCTCCATAGGATGTGATGAAACCGATTTTCCCCTTCAGGCCCCTCAGGTATTTGTTCCTCAGGTCTTGCCGCTTCAAAGCCAGCAACTATCCCCTGGAGGCAGCATGCTCCCATTAAGTGTACGAAAAACAGACAGGCTGCTGCAAAGCGAACTCAACTGTACCAACGATGCTTGTGAAACAGCGGCCATTTTCATTCCTTCAGCCCTCAAAACCTGTCCGGGAGGGAGCATCTTTTTTGAAAACCAGTCAAATGGAGCTACAGAATTTGAGTGGTGGGTGGATGGCAGTTTTGTGGCCCGCAGCCTCCATCTGGAACATACCTTTGACCGCCCAGGCAGGCACAAGGTCATGTTGGTGGCCTCCCGCCTTAGTTGTAGCTCAATAATTGAACAAACCATTTGGGTAGATGATTTGCCCAGCCTGAACCTGAAAGACACCACCCTCTGTGCACCGGCTATCTTACTGGATGGGGGCAGGCCCGGGCTTGCATACAAGTGGCTAAAGCTGGTGGAGCATGGAAAAAGTGAATTGCTGGATACCACAAGGGTGATCAAGATAACCGAATCGGGCAGCTACAAGCTGGAAGCCGAAGATGCCTGTGCCAACCAGGTTGAATCTAAGTTTGAAGTGGTGCTGAATGGCGATTGCGTATGGCCCGGTGATGTGAACACCGACGGCTATGTGGATATCATTGACTTTATCAGCCTGGGGGTGGTGCAAGGCAGGCAGGGGCCGGCACGGCCGCAAGCCTCCAGTGAGTACGCTGCCCAGGAGGCCCCCGACTGGCAGCAGTATTTCCCCCCTACCCATAGGTGGGCTGCTGGCCTGGACCTGAAATACGCCGATTGTGATGGCAATGGACAAATAGACCTGCTGGCAGACGGGCAGGTAATCAGGCAAAATGCAAGCCAGCGACTCAGGCAAACGGCAGGGCCAGGCTCCGGCACTGTTTCTATCTCGCTGCAAAGCCCTCAGGATGTCATTCAAAATGGCGATACCCTCTTCTTCGACGTGGTACTTTCTGGTTTGAACGACAACTATATCCAGCATGTGCATAGCCTGGCTTTTGAGTTGAGTTATAACTTGCCTCTGAGCCATCCTCCTTTTTTGCAGTCTGAAAACAGTTGGCTGGGCAGTGACGGTACACAGCTTGCCAGTATCAGCTTGCTCAACCCCCAGCGCCAAAGCATACAGCATGGCCTGGTACGCTACAGCAGCACGGCTATTAACGGCAGAGGCCCCGCATCCAGAGGAGGGGTTGTGGTAATTATTGCTGACCTGGGCGACTTTGACGGCCAGGTGGAACAAACATTTTTCTCCATGGCCATCAACCAGGCTGTGCTTCTGGATGAGCAGGGCAGAGAAATACCCGTGAATAATCTGGGGGCCCAAAGTACCTTAACTGTGGCAGTGGAACCAAAGCAAATAGCTCTGGATCTACGTGCCTGGCTTCAGGGAGCTTATGAGCCAGAAAGCGGAACAATGCGAACCGACCTTAACCAACAGGGGGTATTGCCATATAGCCAACCATATACTTCTGCCCCCAGAGAATATGTAGCAGCATTTGCCCCCGATGTGGTTGACTGGGTATTGGTGGAGTTGAGGGCCAAAGAACAGCCCGCCAGTGTCGTAGCTTCCAGGGCCGGCTTGTTGCTGCGCAATGGAAAGGTGGTGGACCCCCAAAGTTATGACTTCCTCCACTTCAATGTATCTGCTGGCAGCTACTATGTAGTGCTGAAGCATCGCAACCATCTTCCGGCATTTAGCAACGAGCCCGTCAAGCTCTCTGAGTCGGGACTGCTCAAATACGACTTTACCAATCCCCGAAATAAATCGGACGGAATGGTGGAAGTAGCACAAGGCTGCGCCCTCATGGCCGGAGACATTAACCAGGACGGCAAAGTCAGCCTTAGCGGGCCGGGCAACGACAGAAGAGAAATTTTACTCCAGTTGGGTACCCTCAATTTAACAAGGACCGTGGAAGGATATTTTTCGGCCGACGTAAACCTGGATGGAAAACTTCAGTACCGCGGAGCGTACTCAGATGAGCTTTCGTTGAGAAAAGCCCTGGATAGTGATAATCCAACCCGAATCATCTATGCGCCTGTACCTCGTAAAAACTAAGTGACAAAATGTGGCTTTCCCTTTTTTAGCTTAAGTGTTTAAGTGGAATTATTTCGGGCGGATGTATATTTGTACCGGCAGGCGGCCATGTGGGCCGCCTGCTTCTTTCAGGCCTGTACCATCAGGTCTTCGAGCTTTTCCATGATCCACTGCCGCTCGATGAGTGCCTCGCAGGCCTCAATCTGGGCTTTAAGTTTTTCAGGCTTCTTGTCGCGCCCGATCTTGATCATAAACAGCGCACGGGTAAAGCGGGCAAAATTGATGTAGGCCAGCTGGTGGGTCTTGCTCAGCTCTTTTTTGTGCCGCACAAAGGCACGGAAGCTTTCACACAAGGCCAGCAGGGCCTCCACCTCGTAGCATTCGTAATAGATCTTGAGCAGCAAAATGTTGTAGCTCATGCGGTAAAACGGATCGATGAAGTCGATCAACTGCAGGTGCCGCAGGGCCTTGGAGTATTCTCCCTGGTAGGCATAGAGGTGGGCCATGTTGTAGTTATACACTCCTTCGCGAAATTCGGGCTCAATTTTTTCCTTAAAGCTTTCGATAAAGTGGGCCGTCCACTCGTATTCGCCCAGGCGCAGGCCCAGGGTGGTGATGTTTTTGTAGTTGTTGGTGGCTAGTATGCCTTCTTCCAGCAGCAGATTGCGCTCCAGCATTTCCTTGTAAAGATCAAACATTTCCCGCAGGTAGGCCAGCTCACCCGTACGGTAGAGATGGTTGCAGTAGTTGATCATGGCGTAGTAAATGTTCACCCAGTCGTCAGGTGGAAACTGCCCGAAATCTCCGGTAGCCAGCTTGCGAAGTGCTTCGTAGTGGGGGTGAGGCGTTTCCGAAGTAGAAAGTGACAGCAGGTGGTAATAGGCCTGCACAATGGTGGGAAGTTCGTGCTGGTGGGTTTCACAGTAGGCCATAATTTCCTGCAAGAGGGGAATTTCGCCTTCCTCACTAAACACATTGCGCACATTCATCACCGAGCAACAAAATCTGAGCTTTTCGGCCAGGTAAAAATGGTCCAGCGCACTGATGAGGGCTTCCTGCTCTTTTTTGGCCCAGCGGCTATGGGTAAACCCATACACCAGGGCGGTGTTTTCCAGTTGAAACTGGTTCAGAAAATAGTCGGCATTGCGGTAAGGAAAACGGTGCAGCTGGCTGCGCTCCTTTTCCAGTATGGAGAGAAAATCCTTTTCCAGCTCCCGGCGTGAAAGCGCCTGGAGTTTGAGGTAGTTTTGAGTGAGCTCGTTCATCTCCAGCTCAATTTCGATCAAAAAGCGGTAGAGGTGCTGCAGCAGGTACTTGCGCAGGGTGCGCAAGTGGGCATCGTCGTAGGGCCGGTCCGGAAACAGACGGGCATACACCTGCTCCCGTTCCAGCTGGGGGGTGTCCAGCTCCGGGTAGAAGTGGGCTATGTCTTCAAACAGCCGGATGGTATCCTTGTGGGTAACAAAAAAGGGAGAGTGCATAAAGCGCCCAAAGCGCTTAAACTCAGAAGCATCCAGGGTTTTGAGGTGGCGAAATAGCTTAGAATTTCTCACAATTGATGATTTTGTTGGGATAAAAGTGCTGATGATTGCCTGTTCACTTATAAAACGTGTATTTCTTTAATAGCGTTTTCTCCACAATGCCTGCCAGCTCTTCTTCCGATATTTTTTACAGAAAATCTCACAATTAAGGATATTAAGTTGATTCTAGCGGTCTATTTGGTCTAAAAAAGCGCGTTTTGGCAATTTTGCTCAAAATAAAAAAAATCACAGTGGCTGGCAAATCTCTTTCCTGCTTTTGAAGTCTTATCGCAATTTAGCATCAGATAACGAGTGTTTAGGTACGATTGTCTGACAGCAGTTGTATCACGAGCAGGCTGCCACGGTGGTGGCAGTCTGCCAATAACACC
>RFHT01000099.1 GCA_003696835.1 Bacteroidota bacterium | reverse complement strand
CTTTTTTGACTACGACAAGGACGGCGACCTGGATTGCTATTTGCTCAACAACTCCTACCGCGCCATTGGCAGCTTCAACCTCAAACGCAACGAGCGCTTCGACCGCGATACCGTGGGCGGCGACAAGCTCTTCCGCAATGACGATGGCTACTTTACCGATGTGAGCGAACAGGCCGGCATATACGGCAGCATCATCGGCTTTGGCCTGGGCGTGACCGTGGGCGATGTGAATAAAGACAGCTGGCCCGATATTTATGTGTCCAATGACTTTTTTGAGCGCGACTACCTCTACCTCAACAATGGAGACGGCACCTTCCGGGAGGTGCTCGAAGAGGGCATGCGCTCCATCAGCGCGGCCTCTATGGGAGCCGACATGGCCGACATCAACAACGACACCTACCTCGACCTCTTCGTAACGGAGATGCTGCCCGAATCGGAAGCGCGTTTTAAAACCAAAACCACCTTTGAAAACTGGGACAAATACCAGCTCAACCTGCGTCACGACTACTACCACCAGTTTACCCGCAACATGCTCCAGCTCAATAACGGCCCCAGGCCCGGCCAGCCCAAAAGTGTGACCTTCAGCGACATTGGCCGGCTGGCCAATGTGGAAGCCACCGACTGGAGCTGGGGCGCCCTCATCATGGACATGGACAACGACGGCCTGCGCGATATTTTTGTGGCAAACGGCATTTACCAGGACCTGACCGACCAGGATTTTCTGCGCTTTATTTCCAATGAAGAAGTGCAGCGCCAAATCATTACCCAGGCCGGGGTGGACTACAATAAACTCATCGAAATCATCCCCTCCAATCCCATCCCCAACTACGCCTTTGCCAACAATGGCGACTACACCTTTACCAACAAAGCAAAGGAATGGGGCCTGGATACCCCCAGCTTCTCCAACGGCGCCGCCTACGGCGACCTGGACAATGACGGCGACCTGGACCTGGTGGTCAACAACGTAAACATGCCCCTCTTTGTGTACCGCAACGAGAGCCGCCAGCTATATCCGGATCGCCACTACCTGCAGTTTCAGCTGGTGGGGGAAGGGGCCAATACCTATGGCCTGGGCAGTGCCGTTTATGTCAGGGCAGGTGAGCGGCAATACTACCTGGAGCAAATGCCCATGCGGGGCTTTCAGTCCTCGGTGGACCCCCGTCCCTTTGTGGCCCTGGGCAGCGCCTCTCAGGCCGATACCATTCGTGTGCTGTGGCCCGACGGGCGCGAAAGCATGCTCACCGACGTGCCGGCCGACCGCCTCCTTACCCTCTACCAGCGCGATGCCCTCAAAGTAAACCGCCCGCCTGAGAGCACCCGCCCCAGCCCGCCAACTCTTTTCCGGGACATCACCGCTGAGCAATCTCTGCAGTATGTACACCGCGAAAACACCTTTGTGGACTTCGACCGCGACCGCCTCATTTACCACATGCTCAGCGCTGAAGGACCCAAGGTGAGCCTGGGTGATGTAAACGGCGATGGCAGAATGGACTGCTTCATAGGCGGGGCCAAAGACTCCCCCGGCAGGCTGTTTGTGCAAATGGCCAACGGCCGCTTTGTGTCCACCAATGAGGCCCTGCTCGAGGCCGACAAACTCTCTGAAGACCTGGGAAGCGAATTTTTTGATGCCGACGGCGACGGCGACCTGGACCTGTATGTGGCCAGCGGGGGCAACGAGTTTCCCCTCAGCTCTTCGGCCCTGGCCGACCGCCTCTACCTCAACCAGGGCAAGGGAAACTTCACCAAATATACCGGCATGGTGCTGCCCGCCGGAAAATTTGAAAGCTCCTCCTGCGTCAAGGCTGCCGACTTCGACCTCGACGGCGACATGGACCTCTTCGTGGGCCTGCGCCTGCAGCCTTTCCTCTATGGGGTACCCGTAAATGGCTATCTGCTGCAAAACGACGGTAAAGGCAACTTTTCCAATGTAACCCAGCAACTGGCCCCTGAACTGCTGAACATCGGCATGATTACCGATGCCGAATGGACAGACCTCGACCTCGACGGCGATCCCGACCTCATGCTCGTGGGCGAATGGATGCCCATTACCTCATTCATTAACCAAAATGGCAGACTGGAAAAAGCCCCACTCAAACTCACCAATGGGGCAGGAAACCCTGAACTGCCCGAATTCTCCTCCTCAGGCTGGTGGAATGCCCTGCTGCCCGCCGACCTGGACGGCGACGGCGACACGGACTTTGTGCTGGGTAATCATGGCAAAAACTCCCGCTTTAAGGCCAGCCAGCAACAGCCCGTGAGCATGTATGTCAATGATTTTGACAAAAATGGCACCGTGGAGCAAATCATTTGTACCTACCAGGGAACGGAAAGCTACCCCCTCTGCCTCAAGCACGACCTGGTGGCACAAATGCCGGAATTGAACAAAAAATTCCTCAAATACGAAGCCTACGCCCACCAGCGCATAGAGGACATTTTTACACCCAAACAACTGGAAAAAGCCGTGGTCCTCAAGGCGCATTTTCTGGAAAATGCCCTCCTCATCAACCAGGGCGAGGCAGGTTTTGAGCTCAAAGCCCTGCCCGTAGAGGCCCAGCTGGCCCCCATTTATGGCATCTGTGCCGCCGACTTCGACGGCGACGGTAAGACCGACCTGCTCACCGGCGGCAACTTGTACCGCGCCAAGCCCGAGGTGGGCCGCTACGACGCCGACTATGGCTGGTTCCTCAAAGGCGATGGCCAAAACCACTTCACCCCTCTGCCCGCCTGGAAATCGGGCTTTTTCCTCACCGGCGAAGTGCGCGACATCGTGCTCATGGAGGTCAATGGAAAAAAACAGGTGCTCGTGGCCCAAAACAATGGGCCCCTGCAGGTGTTTGAGTTTTGAGGGGGGGACAGGTCGGAGCGAAGCGGAGACTCCTTTAAGGAGATGCAGGATGCAGGTGGCAAGATGCAAGATGCAAGATGCAAGTGGTAATCCCTGATTAATGTTGACCTGCTACCGGCAACCGGCAACCGGCTACCGGCTACCTGCAACCGGCAACCGGCAACCGGCAACCGGCAACCGGCAACCTGCAACCGGCAACCGGCAACCGGCAACCGGCAACCGGCAACCGGCAACCGGCAACCGGCAACCTGCAACCAGCAACCGACAACCTGCATCCTGTCCCCTGCATCCTGTCCCCTGTCACAAAAACAAGCACAAATTTGTTATTTAACAAATCATTGCTGACTT
>RFHT01000716.1 GCA_003696835.1 Bacteroidota bacterium | reverse complement strand
TTTTCAAGGAGGAGTTGGAGGTGGTTAATACATTTCATTGAAAATGAGCAACTTACAACAATTGTTTTTTTTCACCCTGAGGGTGCTGAATAGTTACAAATCTGCCCAAATATTACACCACAAAATTATATGCTGATATGAGCGTATGCTAATAATAAGGTACACACAGGCATGAGGGTTTTCTGCCTGAAGCATACACACAAACAGCATAGTGAACCCATCCTTTTTCTCTCTTTGGACCAACCTTGTATGTGTAATTCTTTCCGTGAGCAGCATGCCCGTCCTGGCAGCTGAGGTGGTGGCAGTATGGGCCGGCGGCCTGGGGCCGCGCAGCATGTACCTGCATGTACAAACCGACCAGACGGCTACGCTGCGGCTGCAGCTGAGCCAGGACTCGGCCCATTTTTCCAATCCGCTTTACTCGCCTTACCATACCAGCAAGGGGCAGGACGACTACGTGGTGCGCATTCAGCTTACGGGCCTGCAGCCCAACACCACCTACTTTTACCGCATAGAGGTAAACGGCAGCACAGAGTCGGAGCCTCCGGGGCGTTTTCACACCCCGGGAGAGGGGCCTTACTCTTTTCGCTTTGCCCTGGGGGCCTGTATGGGAGGCAGCAGCAACCGCCTGGTATTTGAAACCATAGAACGCCAGAATGTGTTATTTTTTCTGCATACCGGCGACATGCACTACGGCAACATAGCCGACAACTGCGAGCAGGAATTCCGGCAGGCTTTTCAGGATATACTCAGCTCGCCCCGTCAGCAGGCCCTGTACCGGCGCGTGCCCCTGGCCTATATGTGGGACGACCACGACTATGGCCCCAACGACAGCGATGCCAAAGCTCCCTGCAGGGAGGTGGCCCGCAAGAGCTACCAGCGCTATGTACCTCACTACCCGCTGGCCTTCGGCCAGGGCGACGTGCCCATTTCCCAATCCTTCGTCATCGGGCGGGTGCGTTTTGTGCTGGCCGACCTGCGCTCGGAGAAGTCCAGGCCGGTATTTGAACCCAACAGCTGCGATAAGGTGCAAACGGGCAGCAACTTTGGCTTCCAACTCGACTGGTTTAAGGAAGAGCTGCTGGCAGCCAAACAGCAGGGGCAGGTGGTGGCCTGGGTATCGGGCATTCCCTACATCAATGCCGACGGAGGACCAAACTACCACTGCAAGGAAGCCGACAACTGGGGCGGCTACCCCGAGGAGCGGCGCGAAATTGCCGATTTCATTGCTGCCCATGACATCCCCATCATGATACTGGGGGGCGACGCCCACATGACGGCCATAGACGACGGCAGCAACAGCGACTACGCCACGGGCGGTGGAGCGCCCATACCGGTGTTTCACGCCGGCTCGCTGGACCGGGGCGGCTCTTACAAGGGAGGCCCCTACAGCCACGGCTACCGCAAGGGTGGCGGGCAGTTTGGACTGGTAGAAATCACCGACCCGGGCGGAGAAGCGCTGCAGGTAAAGTGGATCGGCATGAACGAGCAGGAGGAGGTGCTCATCAGCGAGGATGTGGGCACTCCCTTGCTGCATGAGTTTGAGCTGCGGCCTGCCCCGCCGGTGACCTTTCCGCTGGACTTTGTGCATGCAGAGGCCCTGGCTGCTGCCCACCGGGTGGTATTGCGCTGGCAAACGGCCAACGAGCTCAACCTTTCCCACTTTGTGGTGGAGCGCAGCCTGGACCAGCGCCTCTTCCAACCCCTGGGCCGGGTAGGAGCCGGCGGGCAGGTCTATCACTTTGCCGACTCGCTTCCGCTCAGGCTGCCGCGCTACTACCGCATCAAAGCGGTGGACATGGACGGCGGGCTCACCTACAGTCGCCTGCTGGCTGTAGAGCCGCAGGTGGAAAAGCCTTTGCTGACGCTTTTCCCCAATCCTTCGGCCGGGCAGTTTCAGCTTTACCTGGCCGGCATCAGCGGCAGGGTAGAGGTGCAGGTGGCAGACATGCAGGGAAAGACGTATCACCGGCAGGAATATACTGTCGGCGGCGGGGCGCTGCAGCTGGATATGCGCGGCCTGCCGCCGCAAATGTACGTGCTGCATTGTTTCCGGCCTGGCTTATGGTTGAGCCAGCCTTTTGTCATACACAAATAGCCAGATTGACAGGCTCTTTGGACCTGTACAGCCCTGAAGGCTGGGCTGTGCGCTGGTTGCGGCTGCGCCGGGCTGCTTGCGAGCTGATGGTTCCCAGCCCATCCCCTCGCTCATTGCCTGCTGCGCAGCGGGCGTTTTTTTATCGCCCGCGCCAGTTTGCAACTGGGGCGGGCCGTTCATCTTTGGCGTGTCTCGCACGCCAACTTCCTTATCCCACGGCTTTAGGTGAACCAAACAAGGCCGTTGTCGCGCAGCGGACGCTTTTTTCTGGTACCCAGTTGGGCTGGAAATGCTTCCAATTGTTGCTTCCAATTGCTGCTTCCAATAGCTGCATTGTTACTTTTTTTCAAAAAAAAGTAACCAAATGGTACATCCCTTTAAGGGAAAAACTTGTTTGCCCAATGCCACGCGCCGGGCCTCCCACAATTTCCGGTAAACCGGAACAGGCGGCAAACGGCC
>RFHT01000715.1 GCA_003696835.1 Bacteroidota bacterium | reverse complement strand
TGTGCCGAGCCATACCCGTGTGGGCTCCAGGGGCTGGCCCAGGGCATTTTTGCGTACCCGTATGCGCAGCAGGCGTGGCCCCTCTTTCACAGGCCCTGTGCGGATTTTGGGACCAGCCAGGTCCATGCATACCTTGCAGTGGCGGCGGGTTTTGTTTTCGGCCTGTCGTATGTGCTCAATCATACGGCGCCAGCTCTCAGCATTGTCGTGGGCACAGTTGATGCGGGCAGAGTTCATGCCAGCCTGCAGCAGTTGATGGACCAATTGGGAATCCGTAGCAGCCTCTGAGGGCATGGTGACCATGATGCGGGTGCGTCGCCCTTTGGAGCGGTAGCCCAGTAGTTCTTTCGCGTTGGAGTTGGCCAGTTTTTGTCCTTTTTTGGAGGAAAGCGGCACAGCGGGCAGCTCCAGTGGGCGGTGTTTGAGCAGACTTTTAAGCAAGCTGCGGGTGGTGAGCAGGCTGGCCATCACGTGGCCTTCGGCTTTGGCCAGGCGCGAAAACCCCAGGTAGCCCAGTTGCTTTTGCAGGGGCCTAAGGTCAAACTGCCGCATGGCCCGGTAGTGAATAAGGTTTTGGGCGCTCTTGTAATGCCGGGGCTGTACCTTCTCCAGCAAAGGTGCATACTGCTTTTCGAGCTCCGCAGCCTGTTGGATGATTTCATCTATGAGCTCAATCATCATCTGGAGTTTTTCGGCTTTTATGTTCATGGGCATTGGGGTTGTTAAATGGCGTTTACCCGGCCATATACCACTTCAAAAAATGCGAGTTTGTCTTTATTCGCCTGCTGAAAAACCTTTTTCAGGCGCTGTGTGGAGGTATCCGTCACAAAAACCTGGCCTTCAATTTCCTCTTCCAGTATGCGGCCTATGCTTTGAAGGCGGTATTCATCCAATTTATCAAAAATATCGTCCAGCAGTAAGATGGGAGCCAGCTCTATGCGTTGTTGCAGAAGCTGGTACTGAGCGAGTTTAAGTGCAATGACAAAAGTTTTTTGCTGGCCCTGGGAGCCAAAGTTTCGCACCGACTGGTCGTTGATGTGGAAGCTGAGGTCGTCGCGGTGTACGCCTGCAGTGGTGTAGAGCATTACCCGGTCTTTGGGCAGGCGCTCCGCAAGCAACTGCTGCCATGCAGCTTCGGTATTTTCTGTGAGCTGGGATTTGTACCGTATGGCGGGTTCTTCCCTTTCCGAAATGATGCGCTTGAAGTAGTGCTGAAAGAGGGGAAAAAAATCTTGCAAAAACAGCTGCCGCTGTTCAACAATGTACCTGCCTGCCGGGATGAGTTGCATGTCCCAGAGGGCGATCTCATCTGCATCGCCTCCGCCGCGCTCAGCAAAGAGGCGCAGCAGGGCATTTCGTTGGGCCAGTATCCGTTCGTACTGTATCAGCTGCAGCAGGTAGGTATGGTCATATTGGGAAATGAGCATATCCATGAATTTGCGCCTGAGACCAGAAGGCCCTCCGATAAGCCCGGTATCGTGGGGCAAGATGGCCACCAGTGGGATGCTGCCGATGTGCTCACTCATTTTTTTGAGGGGCTGCTGATTGATGAGCACCTTTTTGCCTTTGCCCTTGATATAGTTGCACTGTACTTCTATTTCCTGCCAGGCTTTTACAAGGGTGGCTTTGTTAAAGAAAAAATGCGTATCTTCCTGTACGGCATGTTTGTCCTGGCTGCTGCGAAAGCCCCTGGTGAAGGAGAGGTAGTGCAGCGCATCGAGTATGTTGGTTTTGCCCGAGCCATTGGGCCCGCTGATGCAGTTGATGCCCGGGCTGAATTCCAGGTGCTGGTCCTGGTAATTGCGAAACTGAGTGAGATGGAGTTGCCGTATATACAAGATTTAGAAATTAAAGGATATTTTTGTTATTTCACTCCCGAATCCCGAATTTCGCAAAATATTTGTATCCATCACAAATAGATGCCCTTCCTATTATGGCAAAAACAAATTCAACAGTCAAAGAAGCTAAAGTTTATAGCAAAGAGCAGGTCCAAAAGTGGTTTGAAGACATGATGCTGATGCGGCGTTTTGAAGAACGTGCCAGCCAGCTGTATATGCAGCAGAAATTCCGCGGTTTTTGTCACCTGTACATTGGCCAGGAAGCAGTGGCTGCCGGCCTGGAAACGGCCATACGCCCCGACGACCAGGTGATTACTGCTTACCGCGACCACGGCCCGGCCCTGGCCAGAGGCATTTCGGCCAATGCCTGCATGGCTGAGCTCTACGGCAAAGCCACAGGTTGCTCCAAAGGCAAGGGCGGCTCCATGCACTTTTTCTCCAAAGAACACAACTTCCTGGGAGGGCATGGCATCGTAGGTGGGCAAATTCCCCTGGGTGCTGGGGTGGCTTTTGCCAATAAGTACAGAGGGCAGGACAATATATGTGTGTGCATGATGGGCGATGGAGCCGTGCGCCAGGGCGTTTTTCACGAAGCCCTCAACATGGCCATGACCTGGAAACTGCCGGTGCTGTATATCATTGAAAATAACCGCTACGCAATGGGTACCTCGGTAGAACGTACCTCCAACGTCACCGACCTCTATAAGCTGGGCCGAAGCTACGATATGCCCAGTAAACCCATTGACGGCATGGATGTGATAGATGTGTACGAAGAATTGCTACCCATTGTGGAGCACGTACGCAGCGGCAAAGGGCCCTATCTGGTAGAAATGAAAACCTACCGCTATAAAGGCCACTCCATGTCGGACCCCGCCAAGTACCGCACGCGTGAGGAGCTGAACAAGTATCGTGGCCGTGATCCCCTGGCCAATATTAAGCTGTACATGCACGAACACCAGCTCTTCACCGACGAGGAGATCAAAGAAATGGAGAAACGCATCAAAGACATTGTGGAAGAAAGCGTAAAGTTTGCCGAGGAATCTCCTTTCCCCGATCTTTCTGCACTGTACGAAGATGTTTATGTAGGGGAGTACCCCTTTCTCATGGACTGACTCAACGATTGCACAGTTTGTATATATGGAGAGCGATGGGCAATGGGCTTGTCGCTCTTTTTTTAAGTTTAATGCTATGCTCAACATCCAACTGTTTACCTTCAATCCCTACCAGGAAAATACGTATGTGGTGTCCGACGAAAGCGGGCAGTGTGTGATCATTGATCCGGGCTGCTACAGCCCGCAGGAAAAGCAGCAACTGCTGGATTACCTGAAGGCTGAGCAGCTTGAGGTAGTCAAATTGCTGAATACCCACGGCCATATCGACCACATACTGGGCAATCACCTGATCAAGCACACCTACAAAGTGCCCTTTGAGGCGCATCGCATCATAGAGCAGGAGCTGGCTGCGGCTCAGGAGTACGGGCCCATGATGGGCCTGCGGCCCGACCTCTCTCCCATGCCCGACCGCTACCTGGACGAAGGCGATGAGGTACGTTTTGGCCAGAGCAAATTTGAGGTGTATTTCACGCCGGGCCACTCTCCCAGTCACCTGAGCTTTTACCACCGCCCAAGCAAGAGCCTGTTTTCGGGCGATGTGCTCTTTCAGGATAGCATAGGCCGGGTGGACCTGCCCGGTGGCTCTTACCCCCTCCTCATGCAGAGCATCTTCGACAAACTGCTGCCCCTGGGCGATGAGGTAAGCGTATATTGCGGCCACGGGCCGGCCACCACCATTGGCCGTGAGCGCCAGCACAACATGTTCATTAAGGACTGGCAGAAACGAATGGGAAGCTTGTAAAGGGGGATTATTCTTCTACCACCAGGGTGGAGGTAGTACATTCGTTGCAGTAATGTATGCAATTGCCCAAGATGCACGTTTTCTCCAGTTTACAGGTGCAGCCATTGGAGCCAGTACACGAAACTCTGCTGCCCGCTTCGAAATTGATGAACTGCTTGTCTTTTACTTCGTCAAAATTCGGAACGGCTATCGCAAAGGAAATGCCCATGTACTGGAGCTTTACATACGTAACACTTTGTTCGCCTTCTTTTGCAATGAGGTCCGAACTGTTTTTGTAGGCACTTCCACTATAGGCAAATTCGACCAATTCCATTAATTCCTCTTTTACAACCTGCTCGAAGAAAATATCATAGCCTTGCTTGCTGAGAGAGCCCGGGTTCAGAAATTCTTTTCGCTCTCCAATCAGGTGCTCAGAGCTGGCATTTAGGACTCCCAGCACTTGCTTTGTATTGGGCCCTCCGCCTCGTTTACCCGTACAGGTGCCGCTACAGTCACCTTGCAGGCAACCAAATCCCAGGTCGGGATGGTGAAATACAGTACAAGGGTTATCGCCTGAACAAGTACATGCGTAGCTTTCCTCTCGCCCAAACTCAACTCCTTCGTTTGGATCATATCGAAGAAATACATACTCCTCAGGCAGCTCAAAATGTACCTGGCTGGCTGATATCTGCGTCACTTTGGTCCCCGGAGGCAAGAGGAAGTCGTAGAGGGGCGTTTCCTGCTCCAGCACAAAGGAGTTCTGTTCCTTGAGATCCATTTGGTCGCCCAAATCTTCGTTTTGGCAACCATAAAAAGTAGCGGCGAAGAGCGCGGCAACTAGTGCGGCGCTAAAAAGCAGTTTGTTTTTCATGGTTGTGAAAGGTTAAAGTGAAACAATATGGAAAAAAACGCATACATTCATTGTGCGACTGGTTGTCATATAATACCCAGGTTAGTAAGGTTCTGGTTTCGTTTACTTTTAAGGTAAGTTTGTTTGTTTTTTATGAATGCTAATCAAAAAAAAAAAAACAATTTTCCAAATATACCGAAATGATTTTTGCTGATATTTTCAGATGTTTCTTTTTACCCCCCAAGTATGTAGATAACGTGAGTTCGGGATAGCCTGAGGCATTTTTCTAATAAGCATCGTATTTCCGTTTCCGTGTTTGCAGAAGTCAGAAGCCTCTTACTAACTTTTCTAAAACAGGAAGCTGATTTCTTGAAAAGAATAGTTATTTTAATACAGCATA
>RFHT01000714.1 GCA_003696835.1 Bacteroidota bacterium | reverse complement strand
CGGTCGCCCAGACTGGCAATGGGGTATTCCAGCTCAATATTTTGGGTGGTGGGAATAATGATCGTATTCATTAACGGAAATTTTATTAATTTGTCGCGATGAAGTGCTTTCGGGCAGTGTATTCAGTACAAATATAGGAATTAAACCGATGCGAGAGCCTGCATTTTTACGGCAAAACAGGCAGAAGTGGCTGGAATATGAAGCAATGTTGTCGAATGAAGCACGGGCTAAGGATGACCCCGACCGCCTGGCGCGTCTCTATATTCAGCTCACCGACGATCTGGCCTATGCCCGCACCTTTTATCCTGCCAGTAAGGTAACCAAATACCTCAATGGCCTGGCTGCACGCACCCACCTGGCCATTTACAAAAACAAAAAGGAGAAACGAAACCGGCTATTCAACTTTTGGACCTACGAGCTACCGCTCATTTACAGCCGCACGCACAAGCAGATGCTTTACTCTTTTTTGTTGTTTTCCTTTGCCTTCGCCATTGGTTTTCTTTCGGCGGTAAAGGACGACTCCTTTGTGCGCGTCATACTGGGCGATTTTTATGTCAACATGACCATAGAAAACATAGAGAAAGGCGACCCCATGGCGGTATATAAGCAGGAGGGAGAGTGGGGCATGTTTAACGGCATTGCCTTCAACAACATACGGGTGGCCATACTGGCATTTTCCCTGGGTATTTTTTTGTCGCTGGGCACGGTGTATGTCATTTTCAGCAATGGCGTAATGGTGGGGGCCTTTCTGGCCTTCTTTTACACGCGGGGGCTCACCCTGGAGGCCTGGCCGGTCATATACATACACGGTACGCTGGAGCTTTCGGCCATTGTGATAGCCGGTGCGGCAGGCATGCTGCTGGGCAACAGCATACTGTTTCCCGGCACCTATACCCGTCTGCAGTCGCTCAAGGCTGCCGCCAAAGATGGGGTAAAGATCATGGTGGGGCTATTTCCCGTCTTCATCATGGCGGCCTTTCTGGAGTCGTATGTCACCCGCCTTACCTATATGCCCCTTTACCTGAAGTTTACCATCATCGGCCTTTCACTGGCTTTTATTTTGTGGTATTACGTATTTTTCCCATTGTATGTCAAACGCAAAACCGCACAAAAACTAAACACTTCTTATGAATCAACAACCTATCCAACTCCTTCGGTCTCGTGATTTCGGCAGCCTGCTGCAGGACAGCATTCAGTTTTTTATCAAAAACTTCAAAGGGCTGGTGGTGCCTGTGCTGCTGTATGCGGGTCCGCTCATGATATTGCAGGGCATTGCCCTGGGGCTGTACCAGGCCAATGTGCTCGACTTTCAGGAAAAAATGCTCTCCGGTACGGTCTCCACTGGCCAGGGGCCATTCGACCAGTTGTTTGCCACTTATTTTTCTCCGGCCTTTGTACTGTCTTCCCTCATGGGCATGCTGGTATATGTGATGATGGTTTCCCTGGTAAATCAATACCTCATGCTGTACGTCCAAAGGGGAAGTGCAGCGGACATTGAGATGGAGGAGGTTCGGCAGGGCGCTTTCGGCGACTTTCTGCCCAACCTGGGTGCCGCCCTGCTCACCGGCCTGCTCATATTTGCGGGCACAATGTTGTTTATCTTTCCGGGCATTTATGTGGCTGTGCCCTGCTCCTTTGTGTTCATCATCATGAAGTACGAGGGCATTGGCATAGGTGCCGCCCTTTCGCGGGCATTTGCCCTCATCAGGGGGCATTGGTGGCAAACCTTCTTTTTTCTGTTGCTGCTCTATATCATCGTCAGTGTGGTGGGCAGTCTGTTTCAGGTGCCCATGTATCTTTCGGCCTTTGCCAAAATCATGCATATTGAGCTCTTTGCTTCAAAGACCTTTCTCATTATAGGGGGGCTGATGTCCTCGGTGGGCAGCAATTTGTTGTATGTGCTCATCATTGTGGGAGTGGCCCTGCAGTACTTCAATCTGCTGGACGTGGAGGGAGGCAGCAATTTTTACGACCAGCGCATCGACCAGATTGGAAGAGATGAAGCAGCTGAAGCATAAGCCTTGAACGGATGAAAAAATGGGGAATCATATTGTGGATGCTGCTGCAAGGCCTGCCGGCATTGTGCCAGACCCCTTCTTTGCAGTACGACTCTTCGGAGGTGGTGCTGCGGCAGTTTGATCCTCAAAGGCTGGAGGCTTTTCGCAGCGACAAGGACTTTATTTATGAGGATGACAGAGACAAAATACGCAAGCTCAGCTGGTGGGACCGCCTGATGTACCGGTTTCAGCGCTTCCTTTTCGGGCAGTCAAAGGCCGGAGCCACCTTTTGGGAAATTGTATTTTACCTGCTGGCCATTGGCACGGTGGTATTTCTCACCTTTTTTATATTGAAAATTAGGCCGAGAACGCTCTTTGGTAAAGCTTCTAAACAACTGGATACCGGTTTTGAGGAGGTAGATGAAAATATACATGAAATGGATTTTGAGCAGCTCATTGCCCTGGCCCTGAAGGAGAAGGATTACCGCAGAGGGGTGCGCCTGCTTTATCTCGAAACCCTCAAAACCCTTACCCTGCACGGCTGGATCGACTGGCGGCCCAATAAAACCAACCAGGAGTACCAGCTCGAGCTGACCGGGACGCCCATCAGCCGGGAGTTTGATGAGCTTACGCTCAATTTTGAGTACGTCTGGTACGGCGACTTTCCCATAGATGCCCGGGGCTTCGAACGGGTGCAGGCGGTGTTTCGCCAGTTTCAGCAACACATTACCAACATGAAGGCCCGGGTATGAAGTCAAAACAAACATACACCCTCCTGCTGGTATTTGCCTCCCTCATGGCATTGTATATACTGGTGGTGGCCTTGCAGCCCCAAAAGCCCGACTGGGAGGATTCTTTTTCGAGGAATGACAAAATCCCTTATGGTGCCTTTGTACTCTACGAGTCGCTAGAGGACCTCTTTCCCCAAAGCGAAATCAGGGAGGTGAAAAAGCGCGTGTTCAACCAGCTCTTTTATCCCCGCTATCACGATGACGAGCTGCCAGCTTCGACGGCTTACCTCTTCATCAACGACCGCTTTGATGCCGACGGGCAGGACCTGGATGAGCTGTACTATTTTGCAGAAGCGGGCAACTACGTATGGGTAGCGGCCCGGTATTTTCCCATTGAGATGGAGGATACCCTGGGGTTTTCCACCAAATCCAACTGGGGTATGGGCGACAGCACGGCTTCCCGTTTTTACAACCCCCTGCTGCAGGAGGTAAAGGGCTACCACTATGAGGTGGGCAATATGTACGATTATTTTGACATTGAAGATACGCTCAACATTTCCGTACTGGCCTGCAACAGCGTCGGGCAGCCCAATCTGATAAGGGTGCCCTTTGGGGAAGGGGCTTTTTTGTTGTCCTCTACGCCCAATATGTTTACCAATGTGCATCTGCTGCATGAAAACAACCACGAGTTTGTGGCAGCGGCGCTTTCCTATGTGCCTGCCAACTACACCCTGTGGTGGGACGAGTACTACAAAGTGCGTTATCAGAAAGAGTTGGAAATGGCCCGCTCGTCTCTGCAATACATCAAAAGCCAGGAGAGCCTGTGGTGGGCCTACCGTCTCATTATCTGGGGCATACTGTTGTATGTGCTCTTTGCCGTCAAACGCAGGCAGCGGGTCATCCCTGTGGTGGAGCCCCTGCCCAATTCTACCCTGGAGTTTACCGAAACCATTGGCAGGCTGTATTTTCAGAGCAGGGACCACAAAAATATTGCGGAGAAACAGATCAAAATTTTCCTCGCCAACATCAGGGCGCGTTATTTTCTCAAAACTCATAGCTTTACCGATGAGTTTATGAAAAAGCTGGCGGCCAAAAGTGGCGTACCCGAAGAGGAAGTGATTGCTTTATGCCACTACATCGACCGTATTCGTGGCCAACAAAGTGTGAGTGAGGCCAGCCTGATTGCCCTGAATGAACAAATAGAAGCATTTTATGAGAAAAGTGGCGGGCGTACTTAGCAACGCTCCAACTGATGAAGATGACCATCAACCTTTAAACAACGATTCATGTCAGACGAATTAACCCACAACGAACCCACTCAAGAACCCCCGGAAGAAACTTTAGCGCAGGAGCAAAACCCCTATAGCCCCCGCACCGAGCTCACGGCCTTTCGCAATGCCGTAGAGGCCGTAAAGGAGGAAATAGGTAAAATCATTGTTGGGCAGCACAAAATGGTGGAACTACTGATTGCGGCCATTCTGGCCGACGGACACATTCTCATAGAAGGGGTGCCAGGTGTGGCCAAAACCCTTTCGGCCAAGCTGCTGGCGCGCAGCCTTTCCACCCGCTTTTCGCGCATACAGTTTACGCCTGACCTCATGCCTTCCGACGTGCTGGGCACCTCGGTGTTCAATGCCAAAACAACCGACTTTGAGTTTCGGCATGGCCCTATTTTTTCGCAGATTGTGCTCATAGACGAGATCAACCGCGCGCCGGCCAAAACACAGGCGGCCCTGTTTGAGGCCATGGAAGAGCGGCAGATCACCATTGACGGCCACACCTACGAGCTGGAGCGGCCATTTATTGTCATTGCCACCCAAAACCCCATTGAACAGGAAGGCACCTACCGCCTGCCCGAAGCGCAGCTGGACCGCTTTCTATTTAAAATTGAGGTGGGGTACCCCTCTGAGGAGGAGGAGGTGCGCATTTTGAGTGAGTTTCATGCCCGAAAAAGCCAGAATGACCTCAGCCTCATACAGCCGGTACTAAATGAGACCGAAATTAAGCAGGCTCAGGAAGTGGTGCGCAGCGTGTATATTGACCCCAAGCTCATTGCATACATTGTAAAGATCGTCACCCACACCCGCAGCAGCCAGGACCTCTACCTGGGCGCTTCGCCCAGGGCCTCTATCAATATCATGATGACGGCCACGGCGCTGGCTGCCATGCGGGGACGCGACTTCGTAACGCCTGAAGACATACAGTACATGGCCGGGCCGGTGCTGCACCACCGCGTAATCCTCACCCCTGAAAAAGAGATGGAAGGGGCCACGGCGGCAGAAGTCATTCAAAAAACGGTGGAGGGAATAGAAGTGCCCCGCTAGTTCACTGTTTCATATCTGAAACAGGAACCCGTCCTATTGGGGCACACATTTTGACCTTGCCCGACAGAACAAGTCTATTTTTTGTTACATACATGAATGGGCAAATGCCTATTTTTGGACCAAAATAGAAACAGATGAACACGACCGAAGAAAAATCGCTCAATTTTATTGAACAAATCATAGAAGAGGACCTGAGGAAGGAGGGGAAAACCGGGGGCATACTCACGCGTTTTCCCCCTGAGCCCAACGGGTTTTTACACATTGGGCACGCCAAGTCCATTGTGCTGAATTTCAGCCTGGCACAAAAATACGGAGGTGCTACCAACCTGCGCTTTGACGATACCAACCCCGTAACGGAAGATACCCGCTATGTGGAAGCCATACAGGAGGATGTGCGTTGGCTGGGCTATGAGTGGAATGGGCCTGTGCGCTATGCATCGGATTATTTCGACAAATTGTATGAGTTTGCTGTAGGGCTCATCAAAATGGGCAAGGCCTATGTGGACGATTCTTCGCTGGAAGAAATCCGCCGCATGCGGGGAGTGCCTACCGCTCCCGGGGAGGAAAGCCCCTACCGCAACCGATCAGTAGAAGAGAATCTCGACTTGTTTGAACGCATGAGATCCGGGGAGTTTGAGGAAGGGTCGCGTGTGTTGCGGGCCAAAATTGATATGGCTTCGCCCAATATGCACCTGCGCGACCCCATCATGTACCGCATTTTGCACAAACACCACTACCGCACCGGCGACAAATGGCACATTTACCCCATGTACGACTGGGCTCATGGTCAAAGCGATGCCCTGGAGGGCATCACCCACTCAATATGCACCCTGGAGTTTGAGGTACACCGCCCGCTGTACGACTGGTACCTCGATCAGATTGAGACCTTTCATCCCTTTCATCCCCGGCCAAAGCAAATCGAGTTTGCCCGCCTGAACCTCAACTATACCGTGATGAGCAAGCGCAAGCTGCTACAACTGGTAAACGAGGGCCACGTAAAAGGCTGGGACGACCCCCGTATGCCCACCATTTCGGGCCTGCGCAGGCGGGGCTATTCGCCTGCCTCCATCCGCAACTTTGCCGAGCGCGTAGGCATTGCCAAGCGCGAAAACGTTATCGACGTCTCCCTGCTGGAGTTCAGTGTGCGCGAAGACCTCAACAAGACCGCTCCACGTGTCATGGCTGTGCTCAATCCCCTCAAGGTAGTCATCACAAACTACCCGGAAGGACAAACTGAAGAGCTGGAAATTGAAAATAACCCCGAAGACCCGGCCTCAGGCAGCCGCAAGGTACCCTTTGCCCGGGAGCTGTACATAGAGCGGGAGGATTTTATGGAAAATCCACCCAAGAAGTTCTTCCGCCTGGGGCCTGGCCGCAAGGTGCGCCTCAAGGGGGCCTACATCATACAGTGCGATGAGGTCATAAAGGATGGGGAAGGAAAGGTTTCGGAGCTTCGCTGTACGTATTATCCCGAATCCAGAAGCGGCTCCGACACCAGCGGCATCAAGGTAAAAGGCACGCTGCACTGGGTGGCAGTGCCCACAGCCGGGATGGTGGAGGTGCGCTTGTACGACCGCCTGTTTATGGACCCCGAGCCGGACAACCACAAGGACCGGGATTTCCTGGAATTTCTCAATCCCGACTCTCTGCAGGTGCTGCCCGAGGTGTATGTAGAGCCCAGTCTGAAGTCGGCCCGGGTTGGCGACCGCTTCCAGTTTATGCGCAAGGGGTACTTTTGTGTGGATCCCGACAGCAAGGGTGAACAACTGGTGTTTAACCGCACCGTGACCCTACGAGACGGTTGGAAAAAGCGCTAGCACAGCCCGTATAAAATGCCCCCTCAGGCGGTTGAAGCTTGAGGGGGCAAGTTGTAAGATGGGGAACCGAAGGCCCATAGAAATGGGAAAGTTATTTTTTGCGCATTCCTGAATCCTATGCTTCGTCTTCTTCGACCCATTTCATGCTTCTTTCCACCGCTTTTTTCCATTTTCGGTAAAGCTTTTCACGGCGGTTTTCCTCCATTTGCGGGCTAAAGCTGCTGGCGGCGCTCCACCTGGCCAGTAGTTCATCTTTGCCCCAGTAGCCTACGGCCAGGCCAGCCAGGTAGGCAGCACCCAGGGCGGTAGTTTCTATGATTTCGGGCCGTTCTACCTCCGTGTTGAGGATGTCGGCCTGAAACTGCATGAGCACCTGGTTGGCGGAGGCCCCTCCATCCACGCGCAACTTTTTTACGCGTGTACCCGAGTCCTGCTCCATGGCACTGAGCACATCGCGGGTTTGGTAGGCCAGTGACTCCAGGGTGGCGCGTATGATATGGGCCTTGGTGGTGCCGCGTGTAAGCCCTCCGATGGCACCACGGGCGTACATGTCCCAGTAGGGAGCTCCCAGGCCTGCAAAGGCCGGCACCACATACACCCCTTCGGTGTCCTTCACTTTCATGGCATAAAATTCCGAGTCGGGCGCTTCGTCCAGGATTTTGAGGCCATCGCGCAGCCATTGTATGGCAGCTCCTGCAATGAATATACTGCCTTCCAGGGCATAGTTGATGCGGTTGTCGATGCCCCAGCAAAGGGTGGTGAGCAGGCCAGAGCGGGAGGTGACCATTTCTTCTCCGGTATTCATGAGCATAAAACAGCCGGTACCGTAGGTGTTTTTTACCATGCCCGGCTCAAAACAGGCCTGGCCAAAGAGGGCAGCCTGCTGGTCGCCGGCCACTCCGCATATCGGAATTTCCTGCCCGTTGAACCAGTGCCCGGCCGTCTTGCCGAAGTCGCCGCTGCTGGGGCGCACTTCGGGCAAAATATGGGCCGGTATGCCCAGCTCATTGAGCATGACTTCATCCCATTCAAGCTTTTTGATGTTGTATATGAGGGTGCGCGAAGCATTGGAGTAGTCAGTGGCATGTACCTTCCCGCCGGTCAGCTGCCAGATGAGCCAGCTGTCCACGGTGCCAAAAAGCAGGTTGTCGGTTTGGGTGCCGGGTTCATTTTCGGCCAGATAATCCAGTATCCATTTAATTTTGGTACCGGAAAAGTAGGCGTCAATCACCAGGCCGGTTTGTTCGCGCACGTAGGGTTCCAGGCCTTTCTTTTTGAGGTCATCGCAGATGCCGGCGGTGCGGCGGTCCTGCCACACGATGGCGTTGTGCACGGGCTTGCCGGTGGTGCGGTCCCATAGCAGGGTGGTTTCCCGCTGGTTGGTAATGCCGATGGCGGCTATTTGAGAGGGCGAAACACCGTGCATGCTCATTACGGCCCGGGCCACGGAGATCTGGCTGTTGAGTATCTCCATGGGGTCGTGTTCTACCCATCCGGGTTTGGGAAAAAACTGGGTGAATTCTTTTTGGGCAACGCCCGCGATTTTGCAATCCTGATCGAAGAGTATGGCCCGCGAGCTGGTAGTTCCCTGGTCGAGGGCGAGGATGTAGGTTTCTGGCATAAGCGATGGGAGTTTATTTTGAATGCTCGAAAGATAGGATTTTTATATGGATATGGCAATGCCGGAGATAGGTAGGCGAGTTTTACAGCTCTGTAGGAGAAAGCAGGCCGCAGCACAGCTGTTCATTGATGCGTAGCAGCTCCTGGTGGTTGGGGGTGTGCACATGCAGGGGGATTTTGAGCAAGCGGGGGTCTTTTTTTTCGAATGGCGGCGCCACTTTTGACCGAAACATGAGCCCCCAAAGCTGTGGGCCGCAACTATACAGAATGCGCCGGGGCTGGTAACATTTACACCAGGTGTCCATGCGCTGATTGATTTCTTCAAAAAACCGAAGGGTATTGGCCAGCCGTATCCGGGATCCGGCTTTAGATTTTCCTTTTTGGTTGAGGTACGTAATTTGGGCCTTGCCGCTTTTGTGCCGCTTCATGTATTTCTTAATGGTTTTGTGTTCCACCACTTCTCCCCCTTCAAAATATCCCATGGCAGCAGCTCCCGCCTGTGCCAGCAGCAGGATGTAGGGAGGAATTTCCGTAGGAATGTGCGCCACGTATTGCGGCAAGCCGGCCGCCGAATCGGGCAGAGATGGCAGTGGTAACGGCAGGCGGAAAGCGTAGCTCCTGTTATGGTGAATCAGCAGCTTGTGTTTTTGGGGCACACAGCGAATGTGCTCCAATGGCAAAACAGCTAACTGCTCACGCAGCCATTGTATGCTTTCCTCATAGCTTTTTTTCTCTTCAAAAAAATCCGGCATCCTTTTTTGGGGTTGAGGCCAAACAAAAAGGCACCCTTCCGAAGAAGTGTGCCTGTATGTTGGGGCAAACAGCGCCTCTGCTACTGCCCGCCGGTAGCCCGCTGTACCAACGAGAGCTGGTAGCAATCTCTGAGGGCTTCAACATCCGACTTGGGTACTTCTTCAAACTCAGTAGAAGAACGCTTGCCTACAAAAGACACCATCACCGGGCCGGTGCTTTTGCCAATGGCGTCAAATATGCCCTTGTCGCGATACTTGGTGTAGTAGTTTATTTCAAACACATAGCCATTGTCGGCCTTTTCTGTGCGGTGTTCGCTTTCATTTTTGAGGTCAACTTCTTCGGTTTCCATTTCCTCTTCCCCAATTTTGACGATCACCTTGCTGTGGTTAATGCCTTTATTGCCATAAAAATTGCTGCTGAGGAAGTAGTAGCCATTTTTCATGACATCGGCCGTGAGGGTGCGGCGCTTGGGCCAGGTTCTGTTCCAGTGTTTGTGGTAGAAATAGCCAGTGGTTTCATCGAAGATGAATTTGTCCTTGAGAGCCTGAATGTCCTCATCGGTAAAACTGATGACATTCTCTTTTTTTTCAGTGGCTTGTTCTTCCTGTGTGGTCTCAGTAGTGGTGCCCCCTCCACAGCTGTAAATGGTCAGCATCAGCATCACGGCCAGGATGATCCCCAGGCCGGCCAGCAGGTTGTGGTGGGTTTCCCAATGGTAGGTAATAGTAGATATTTTTTTCATAACCAGATATGTTGGTTGAACATCATTTTGCTGCAAATATACGAATTTGTGGAAATCATGGAAATGATAAGCGGAATAATAGGTACTGAAGCACTCCATCCATTCACAGATGCCTGGTCTGCGGGGCGCCTGTTATGCCTGCTGCTCGCTTTGGTCTGAATCACTTTCCTGCTCCAGCAGCAGCAGGATGACAGCGGCTGCCCCTGCTGCCATGGGGTGCTCCTCCTCCAGGGTAGCGAGGGGCCGTTCAAACACCCCCTTGCGCTTCCCGCGGTACACCTCTTTGCCCACAATGATGGCAATGGGGTCTTCCCACAGGCTTTTGTCGCCTTTATAGACTTTGTTGTCTATGACGGTGGCGATGGGGTCTTCCCACCAGCCTTTTTCGCCTTTGTAGATTTTGTTGTCCTGTATGCTGAGGAGGGGGTCTTCAAACAAGCCCTTTTTTCCATCAAACACCTCATCGTCTTTGAAGGTGGCCAATGGCTTTTCAAAAAGGTTCTTTTTGCCTTTGTAAATGCGGATTTTGCTCATAGATGTGTGGGTTTGGAGGGGTTGTTCAGCTGAGCTCCTTGAGCTTTACCAGGGCATTTTCAGAGGCGCTTTGCTCGGCCGACTTCTTGTTTTTGCCTTCGCCTACGCCCAGGACTTTTTTGCCCACTTTGGCCTGTATGCGAAATATTTTATTCCGCCCGTCGCCGTTTTCGCCCACTACTTCAAACTCCAGCAAGCCCATTTTGGTCTTTTGCACGTACTCTATCAACTTGTTTTTGTAGCTGATCACCTGGTGTTCTACTTTGCGGAGCTGAATATGGGGTTCCAGTATGCGTTTATGGATAAACATTTTGGTGCGCTTGTACCCCAGGTCGAGGTAAATGGCACCAATAAATGCTTCCAGTGCATCGCCGTACATGGATTCGTTTACCGAGCCGCTTTGGCGGTGCTGGATCAGCATATCTATATTGAGTTTCTTGCAAATCTTGTTGAGAGATTTGCGGTTGACGATTTTGGAGCGCATTTCGGTGAGAAAGCCTTCGTCTTTCAGGGGATAAATTTTGAAGAGGTACTCAGCTATAACCGAGTCCAATATGGAATCGCCCAGGAACTCCAGCCGCTCGTTGCATTCGCGGGCCACATCTATTTCCTTGCGCGACTTCTTGATGGAAGAGCTATGGGTAAGTGCAAGGTAATACAGAAAGACTTCTTTGGGCACATAACCCGAGATCTCTTTTATCTCGCGTACAAAGGCCCTGTCTTTCGAAAAGTAGTAATTGTAAATCTGCTTAGGTGATAACAAACCCACAGGTAAAATTTTAGCTCAAACACTTAATATACCAAGATATGGGAATGGCCTGAAGGGTAAACGTAGCTTGTATGATAGGTCCTGGTGTTTTTGGCTGAGGCCGACTGTGCGATTTCCTCAAAGGGATTCGATGAGGGTTTTGCTGTAAGACTCAGCCGAAAAGACCAATAGGTGCTTGTTTACTCATCAGGCATCCCGCTGCGCTAAAGCGGGTCAGCGCAGCGGCAAATATACTGGAATGTACGCAATATTAAAAGCCTTTCACCCATAGTTTAAGGTTTTGGGTGAAAAACCGCAGGGGCAGCCCGTTTTCAGGCTTGCTTTATTCTTCAAATTTTTTCATCAGCACACAGGCATTGTGCCCGCCAAAACCAAAGGTATTGCTGATAGCTGCATGGACCTCCCTGTCAACGGCCTGGTTGAAGGTGTAATTGAGGTCGCACTGCTCATCGGGATGTGCAAAGTTGATGGTAGGCGGAATGCGCTGATGCTGAATGGCAAAGATGGTGGCAATGGCTTCTACGGCTCCGGCAGCACCCAGCAGGTGGCCGGTCATAGATTTGGTGGAGCTAATGTTGAGTTTGTAGGCATGCTCGCCAAAGACCGTTTTGATGGCCAGGGTTTCACTCACATCGCCCAGGGGGGTAGAGGTACCGTGCACGTTGATGTAGTCGATGTCGGAAGGGGTCATGCCGGCATCTTCCAGCGTGGCTTTCATCACGCGTGCTGCACCTTCGCCGTCTTCACAGGGGGCTGTAATGTGGTGTGCATCGGCCGACATGCCCACGCCGCCAATTTCGGCATAGATACGGGCGCCGCGCCTGATGGCATGGCCGAGCTCCTCCAGTACCAGCATACCGGCGCCTTCGCCCATCACGAAGCCGTCGCGGGTGGCGTCAAAGGGGCGGCTGGCCGTTTGGTATTCTTCGTTGTTGGTAGAAAGAGCACGCATGCCGTTAAAGCCTCCTATGCCAATTTCGTTGACGGCCGCCTCGGTACCTCCGGCTAGCATCACATCGGCGTAGCCCATTTTGATGAGCAAAAACGCATCAATGATACAGTTGGAGGCCGTCGCACAGGCCGACACGCTGGAGTAGTTGGGGCCTTTGAGCCCATGCTTGATGGAGATTTGCCCCGCAGCGATGTCGATGATCATCTTGGGGATGAAAAAGGGATTGAAGCGGGGGTTGAATTCGCCCTGCACAAAATTTTTCACCTCCTCAAAAAATACATTGATGCCGCCTATGCCGGAACCCACGATAACCCCAAAGCGGTTGCGGTCGGTCTGCTCAAAGTTGAAACCTGCATCTTGCAGGGCCTCATCGGCAGCCACCATCGCATATTGGGTAAAGGTATCTAGCTTACGGGCTTCTTTGCGGTCGAAATGAGCCAGCGGGTCGAAGCCTTTGAGTTCGCAGGCAAACTGCGTTTTGAATTTGCTGGCGTCAAAATTGGTGATGAGGTTGGCTCCGCTGACGCCTTTGGAAAGACCCTCCCAGTAGGAGGGAAGGTCATTTCCAATAGGCGTGAGTGCACCTAATCCGGTGACAACTATTCTTCTTTCACGCATTAAGGTCTGGTATTTGACAAAAAAAAGGTCTTTTTCCCCGGCCGTTAAGCGTTTGGGATGAAAAAAATCAGGACCTCACTTACTGAACGTGCTCAGCGAGGTAAGTGATGGAGTCTCCCACCGTAACAATTTTTTCGGCAGCTTCGTCGGGAATGCTGATACCGAATTCTTTTTCAAATTCCATGATGAGTTCTACGGTGTCGAGAGAGTCTGCGCCCAGGTCGTTTGCAAAGCTGGCTTCATCCGTTACCTCCTCCTTTTCTACGCCCAGTTTGTCTACGATGATTTCGATCACCTTTTCTCTAACATTCTCAGCTGACATAGTTTTAATCGTTTAATAGTGAATCGTTTAGTGAATCTGTGTTGAAAAATTTTGGCAAATATAATACTTTTTGCAATCATGCAACTGTAAATCGAAAGTAATTTTTATAATTTAGCCCCCCGAACAGGCATGGCGCGCAGGCGTGTTCATATAGAGAAGTCCTTTGATTATCACCGCTTTGTAATAGGGGTTGCCTCCAATGAGCGGATATGGAAATTGTGCTGGGAACTCAACCGGGAATTGGGGATTTCACTGAAAAAAAGAGATATTGCCGGCGATTTACCCCCCGAAGCGGACCAGCAAGCCGCCCAGGAACCCGCGCTTTTCCAGGGGCAGGAGGTAGAAGCTCCGGGGGCATATTATGAGGATACGGAAAGCAAAGCGCGTATGGAATTTGTGGTATGTACCCCCAAAGCCATGATGAGGGAATTGACTGCTTACAGGTATTTGTTCATCATCAGGTTTTCTGCTCCTGCTCCAGATATTTCTTCGTTCCTTTCGAAAATTCAAAGCATCCCGGCGGTAATTGCTGCCGTCGATCTTTCGACATTTAAAAACATTAATCAGATAGTGCCTTGACACACTCTACATTTCGAAGAACCAAAATAGTTGCGACCATGGGCCCCTCCTGCTCCGATAAGGAGACACTTAAGGCCATGGTGAGGGCAGGAATGAATGTAGCCCGGCTCAACTTTTCACATGCCGACCACGCCACGCACGAAAAATCGCTTAAGCTGGTGCGTGAGATTAATGAGGAGCTCAATACCAACATCGCCATCCTGCAGGACCTGCAGGGGCCCAAAATCCGTATTGGCATCCTCAAAAAGACCATCAAGGTGCAAGAGGGAGACGTCATCACCTTGCGCTCCGACATGCAAAAGCAGGAAAAAGCCGATGACCCCATTCCCATTATTTACGATACCTTTGCCCAGGACGTAAAGGAAAATGACCTCGTGCTCATAGATGATGGCAAGGTGGAGCTCACAGTGGTTTATACCGACAATAAACACACGGTGAAGTTGAAGGTGGAAAGCGGTGAGGAAATCAAAAGCCGCAAGGGCGTCAACCTGCCCATGACCCAAATTTCGGTGCCCACCATTACCGAAAAAGACTTTAAAGACATAGACTTTGCCATCAAGCACAAGGTGGATTGGCTGGCACTTTCCTTTGTGCGTACGGCCGACGATATTCGGGTGCTGAAGGAACTCATACGCCTGAAAAACGGGGTGAGCAAGATCATTGCCAAAATTGAAAAGCCCGAAGCCCTGGCCAACGTAGATGAGATCATCAAAGCATCAGACGCCATCATGGTGGCCCGCGGCGACCTGGGGGTGGAAATCCCCATGGAAGAGGTGCCTGCCTGGCAAAAACGCATTGTGCGAAAGTGCAACCTGTACGGCAAGCCGGTGATTGTGGCCACGCAGGTGATGGAGTCCATGACCACCAACCGCCGCCCCACACGGGCCGAGGCCAGCGATGTGGCCAACGCCCTGGTGGACGGGGCCGATGCCGTGATGCTGAGCGGGGAAACTTCGGTGGGAAAATACCCTGTGGAAGTGGTCTCCAGCATGAACCGCATCCTCACCAGTGTGGAAAAAGAGGATGACAGCATCTATTACCGCCTGCTGGATGTGCCCAGCCCCGAGGGCGAGGAGCTCAGTTCGGCCATCATCACAACGGCCTGTAAGCTGGCCCGCGACACATCGGCCAAAGGCATTGTAGGCATGACCCATTCGGGCTACACCGCCATGCTGCTCTCCCGCTGCCGTCCCAGGGCCCATATTTTTGCCTTTACCTCCAACCGGCAGGTGCTCAACGTGCTCAACCTGGTGTGGGGGGTGCGGGCCTTCTACTACGACGGACAGGTGAGTACTGATGCCACCATTGAGGATGTACACCAACTGCTGAAAGAAAAAGAACTGGTCAAGCCAGATGACATCATCATCAACACGGGCAGCATGCCGCTGCACGAGTACGGCCTCACCAATATGCTCAAAATCAGCCGGATAAAACCCAATCCCGTGTAAGCAGTACACCAAGGCCCCACCATTCAATGCTCATTGCTGCCCCGGGACTTTGAGCAGTCTGTAAGGGGTCAGTTCGCCTCTACCTCTACGTCAAATTCGCCTGCTGCAAAGTGATCCATCAGCAGGCGGTTGGGGAAAATATACCCGCCCCCAATCCGGTGAAGCAGGTCCAGGCGGGCGGCATGGTCCAGAAAGGTGGCGATTCTCAATGGAAAGCCTTCTACAGCGGTAAGCACACAACGCAGGGTATAGTGCCGCAATACATCAAAGCCCCCAAACCACAAAAAGGCCGTCAGGCTGAACATTGCTGTCATCCACAGCACGACTTCCAGCAGGTGGCGGTGGTCCTCGAAAATGAAAAACAGCACCACCGCTATGCATACCCCTATGGCCAGGCCACTGACTGTGCCCGCCAGTAAGCCGTTTCGCGCCGAAAGGTGGATGCCTTCGTT